>JAITAH010000354.1 GCA_031284225.1 Dysgonamonadaceae bacterium
ACATGTGCCGATACAAGCATACTGCTTATTGTCGAAAATAAACCGTCTATCGACCGCCGTTCTAATTTTTTGCGTCCCATATTTTTTCTCAGTTTTGTAAAGCGCAAAGATAGCATTAAAAACAATTACAAACAAACGTATAAAAATCATGTAAAATTTATAGGGGAAATGTACTCAAAAAAAATCAATAGCACCTTAAAAAAAGATTTAACCACAAAAGCGTATTTTTTTCTCGCTTTTCAAGAAAAACGCGCCGAAGTGAAAAATAGTATATTTTGCATTTCGCAACATTTTTGCGCATATTTGCAACATTTTTTATAGTCGAACCCGTCTAAACCTTGTTCCTTTGCCCTCATAAATTTTAATTCTATTATCAATGGAAAAACACAGTTTAATTTTATTTTTATTGTTTTTTCTGCCTTCGTTTCTCTTTGCGCAGACAAACACAGTATCCGGAACAATTAGCGAAAAAAGCGGAACTTTGACCGGAGTGAGTATCCTTGAAAAAGGAACCACTAATGGTACAATTTCCGACCTCGACGGGAATTTCAAAATCTCCCTGACAAAATCTCCTTCTGTTTTGGTTTTTTCGATGATTGGAATGACGACGCAGGAAAAAACGGTAGCGGCGGGCGACAATATTAATATGGTATTGTCAGAAGATGCCGCCCTGCTTGGCGAAGTGGTCGTTACCGGTTACACCTCGCAGCGCAAAGCCGACCTTACAGGCGCGGTTGCGGTAGTTGATATTTCGGATATGATGAAATCTGCCGAAAATAATCCCGTAAAAGCATTGCAGGGGCGCATGGCCGGCGTGAACATTTCGGCCGACGGCAATCCGAGCGGCGCGGCAACCGTGCGTATTCGCGGTGTCGGAACGCTCAACAACAACGACCCGCTTTACATTATCGACGGCGTCCCGACCAAAGGCGGAATGCACGAACTCAACAGCAACGACATCGAAAGTATGCAAGTATTGAAAGATGCCTCTTCTGCCAGTATTTACGGCTCGCGTGCTGCCAACGGTGTGATTATCATTACCACCAAACAGGGCAAGGCGGGTAAAACCCGCGTCAATTTCGACAGTTATGTTACGGTGAGCCGTTACGGAAAATCGCTCGAAATGATGAACACCAAGCAATACGGCGAAGCGCTGTTTCGTGCGCGAATCAACAGCGGTTTTGCGCCCAACGACAACAATTTGGGCTATAACTTCGATTACGGCTGCGACGATAACGGTTATCCTGTTCTCAACGCTATGAGCGTGCCGAAATACATTGACGCCAAAGACGGCGCCAACCTGATGCCTTCGGCAGACACCGACTGGTTCGACGAAATCACACGCACGGGAATTATGCAATCCTACAACTTATCGGTAAGCAACGGAACGGAAAAATCGAACACCTTCTTTTCGCTCGGCTATTTAGACAATAAAGGAACGGTGAAAGAAACGGAATTTAGCCGCATTTCGGCGCGTATGAATTCTTCTTATAAATTGTTGGACGACATTATTACCGTTGGCGAAAACTTTACGCTCAATCATACCCGCGAATTACAGGCGCCGGGCGGAGTGCTTGATTTGGCTAAAATGTCGCTGCCGATTATGCCTGTGAAAAAGACCAATGGCGACTGGGGCAGCGTAACTTCCGCAATGAACGACCGCGACAATCCCGCCCGCGTTCTGGACGCCAACAAAGACAATCCCTACTCATTTTGGCGCTTGTTCGGAAATGCCTATATTGATATTCAACCGATTAAAAGCCTGCACATTAAAAGTAATTTCGGTGTGGATTACGGCAATTATTATCAACGCTCGCTTACTTACAGTTTTACGGGTCGGGTCGGCTCTGATTTGACTTCGTCGAAAATGTATCAAAGCCACGCAATGAAATGGAATTGGGCTAATACTGCCACTTACGACCTCGCTTTCGGCAAAAACCGTATGGACTTTTTGCTGGGTATGGAAATGAACTCGTCGCAAGACCTTTCGTTTGCTTCCGAAAAACAAACTTACGAAGTGGAAACGCCCGACTATATGTATCCTTCGGCAGGAACGGGCGAAGCGTTTGCCACCGGCGGCGCGACCGGTTATTCGCTGCTTTCCTATTTCGGAAAAATAAATTATGTGTATGACGACCGTTATCTTGCTTCTGTAACACTTCGCAGCGACGGTTCTTCGCGTTTCGGGAAGAATAACCGCTTTGCTGCTTTTCCCGCTTTTTCGGCAGGTTGGCGTATCAGTCAGGAAAAATTTATGGAAAATACGCAATCGTGGCTGTCCGATTTGAAACTTCGCGCCGCGTGGGGACAAACAGGAAATCAGGAAATTGACAATCTTGCCAATCGTACCATTTTGATAACCAATTATATCGGCGAAACAGGTGCAGGTATCAACACCGGAACGGCGTATGATATTACAGGCGCAAATTCAGGCTTACTGCCGTCGGGTTATCAACTCAATCAGCGCGGAAACGACAATATCAAATGGGAAACCACCACGCAAACCAATGTAGGGTTAGATTTTGCCTTTCTGAAACAAACGCTTTACGGAACGCTTGAATATTATCTGAAACAGACAAAAGACATTCTCATTCGCCCGCCCTATCTTGGCGCGATTGGCGAAGGCGGCGACCAATGGCAAAATGGCGCGTCGATGGAAAACAAGGGTTTGGAACTGACTTTGGGCTATCGAAACAAAACCGCTTTCGGTTTAAATTACGACATTACCGGAAATATCTCCGGGTACAGAAATAAAATTACCAAATTGCCCGAAAGCGTTGTTTTGGCTTACGGAGGCATTGCTGCCGACAATATTCTCAACCGACCGATTGACTCGTACTACGGCTATGTGGCGAACGGACTTTTCCGCACGCAGGACGACGTGGATTATTATGTGTCGCAGTCGGGAATGGGCATTGGCAGAATCCGTTATGCAAATATCATTGACGACGGCGTAATCAGCGAGGCAGACCGTACTTGGATTGGCAACCCGCACCCCGATTTTGAATTTGGCTTGAATATCTATCTCGAATACAAGGGCATTGATTTAAGCGCATTTTTTCAGGGTGTTTACGGAAACAAGGTTATAAACAACACCAAGCAATTTACCGATTTTTGGGCGGTGGCAGAGTTGAATATGAACAAGGGAACGCGTTTGCTTGATGCTTTCGACCCCGTAACCAATCCCAATTCCGACATTCCGACGATTTCGCTTACAGACGACAACAACGAAAAACGTTTTTCTACTTATTATGTCGAGGACGGCTCGTACCTGAAATTGCGCAATTTGCAAATCGGTTATTCGTTGCCTGCCGAAACGCTGCATAAAATCAAACTCGAAAAACTGCGTTTCTATATTAGCGGACAAAATCTTTTTACTCTCAAAAGCAAGAGTTTCACAGGTTTAGACCCCGAAAATCCGAATTTGGCGTATCCGATTTCTACCACTTTTACTTTTGGGCTTAATCTTTCTTTTTAATTGAAAATTGAAAATGAAGAAGTCGCAACATTGTGGAATTGTCTGAAAGACAAAATTTTCATAACCGCATACAAGCGTAGCGCAGTTTTCGGATCATGAAAAACAACAATACTGTCTGAAAGACAGAACTTTAAATAATTAAATTAAAAAAATTCTGAGAGATGAAAAATATAATAAATAAGATTCTGAAAATCGCATTTGCTAATTTGCTAATTTTCTCATTTGCAAATTGTTTAGTTTCTTGCGAAGATTTTCTCGAACAGCCCGCCTCCGGTATTTTGGCGGAAGACGACCTGACAGGCGTTGAGCAAATCGAGAATATGTGTATTTCGGCTTATGCCGGTATCGGCAACGACGAAATCAACCGCCCGCTGATGTTGTGGAACTTTGGCAATGTCCGTTCCGACGACGCTTACAAAGGCGGAAACGACCAAAATGACGGAAATTGGTTGCATTTTCTCGAAATTTCGTCCGATGCTTTTAATTCGGGCGACAACTGGCTGACCGATGTATTTTGGTACAGAAATTATGTAGTCATTTCGCGTATCAATTCCGCACTCCGCGCTCTGAACAACGTGAGCGAAGCGGAAATGCCGAACAAAACCGTGCGCGTTGCCGAAATGCGTTTCCTGCGAGGACATTTGCATTTTATTCAAAAAATTGTTTTCCGCCAAATTCCTTTCGTTACCGAAAACATGTCGCCCGAAGATATCAGCAACGAATCGAATGTGAAATACACAAGCGATGAACTTTGGCAAAAAATTGTTGATGATTTCGACTTTGCTCACAAAAATCTGCCGCCGACGCAAACTGAAATCGGTCGCGCCGACAAATACGCCGCCGCTGCTTATTTGGCAAAAGCATATTTGTACAAGGCATATCGGCAGGACGAGGCGCACAATGTAACGGAAATCAACCGCGTCGAATTGCAAAAAGTGATTGAATTGGCAGACGAAGTAATTGCTTCGCCCTATCGTTTGGAAAGCGATTTTGCCTTCAATTTCCTGCCCGGACAGTACGAAAACGGCGCAGAGGCATTGTTTTCCGTTCAATATTCACAGGAAGACGGCACAACATTCGGTCGCCTGAATATAGGTTGCGCTCTTACAACGCCCACGCCAGGCGGCGATTTCAACAAGCCGAGCCAAAGTTTGGTCAATGCTTTTATTACCAAAAACGGCTTGCCTGATTTCAACGGGTATAATACCGGCAACTACAACGAAACCGCAGACAAGGCAGACCCGCGCCTGTTTCACACCGTTGCCATTCCGGGAAAACCCTATAAATACACGAACTTGACATTTGAAAATTCCGATTATTTCACAATCGGACGCAATCCCTCAATGTACGGCGTTTATTCTTCTTTGAAAGAAAATGTGGACCCGCAAAGCAAATTTTATGTAAAAACAGGTCCATGGTATGCCAACAGCAAAAACTGGATTGTGTTGCGCTATTCCGATGTGTTGCTTTTCAAAGCCGAAGCGTTGATTGAAAGCGGCGCATTTGCAGACGCTTTGCCGCTCATTAATCAAGTCCGCAACCGCGCCAAAGTAAGTACGGGCTTAATCGCTTTTGCCGATAATGTGGATATACAACTCTATACCGATGGCGTAAATGGCGTAAGTTGGAATCAGGATTTTGCCCGAAAAGCATTGCGTTGGGAACGCCGCCTCGAAATGGCAATGGAAGGCAGCCGCTTTTTCGACCTCGTGCGTTGGGGAATTGCCGACGAAACAATGAACGCCTATTATCAAAAAGAACAAGCAGCCCACACTTACTATCAAGGCGCCGTTTTTCATAAAAATAAAAACGAATACTGTCCTGTGCCTGTTCAGCAAATCAATTACAGCAAAGGCGAAGGACTTTATAAACAAAATTACGGGTGGAACTAAATTCAATTAAGAATTAAGAATTAAAAATTAAGAGAGATGAAAAATATCATAAAAATCATACTAATCGCAATAATCACAGTTCTGACTGTGTCCTGTGAAGACAATCGCGAAACGCTTGATTTTACAAGCGATGTAGCTATTCACTCGTTTTCGATAAATGGAGTGAATGGAATAATCAATGCTGAAAATTCGACAATTACGGTCATTTTGCCAAACGGTACGGATTTATCCTCCCTTGCACCGCAAATCGAAATTGATGGAAACGCAACCGTTTCGCCTGCCAACAGCGCAACAGTCGATTTTTCAAATTCTGCTGCGAAAGGCAACGAAGTGGTTTATACGGTAGCAAATGGCGATTTGTATCAAAAATACAAAGTAAGCGTGGACGTGGAGTGCGCTAAAATTACCGCTTTCCGCATTGGAACAGTCGCGGGAACGATTGACGATGCCGCAAAAACAATTACGGTTTATCTTCCTGTCGGAACTGATATTACGGCTTTAATTCCCATTGTGGAATATACCGAAGGTGCAACAATTTTGCCCGAAGATGGTACGCCTGTCGATTTTACAAATCCCGTACAGTATAAATTAAGGTTAAGCGGTTCGGAATTTATTTACACCGTAACCGTACATTTGGGCGAGCC
>JAITAH010000360.1 GCA_031284225.1 Dysgonamonadaceae bacterium
GACGAGCGGAAGGTTTATACCGGAAATATCAGGCAACTGTTCGTTGAAACGGATTCGACGCTTTACGACAGGTTAGACAAATTAGTGGCGCTGTTCAAGACTTCGTCGCCCGATTTCTATGCCCTGTACAAGAATGCCCGTAACATTATCGACACCGCCGCCAAACGTCGTAAACAACCGGAACGTTGAAAGACCAACTGCAAATACTAATTAAACTTGAAAAATAAAAAAGTATTACTGTTTCTTTCACAAGGATTCGAAGAATATGAAGCTGGAGTATTCACAGATGTAACTGGCTGGAGTAGAGAGTTGGGAATTGAACCGGTTGATATGATCAGCGCCGGACTTAGACCTGAGATTAAATGCAAATGGAATTTAATCGTTCGTCCTGAGATTGAATTTGACAAAATCAATATCGAGGATTATGACGCATTAGCCATTCCGGGTGGTTTTAAAAACTCAGGTTATTATGAAGACGTCTTTGATGAGCGATTTCAACACATGATACGTGAGTTTGATAAAGACAAAAAAATAATTGCTGCTGTTTGTGCGGCTGCAATACCGGTTGGAAAATCCGGTGTTTTAAAGGATCGAAACGCAACCACATACGATTTATCCGACATATATGGAAGAAAATATCTTGCTGATTTGGGTGCAAATGTCCAAGATAAACATATTGTGATTGATGAGAATATTATAACATCAACAGGACCGGCAACAGGTTTAGATGTTGCGTTTAAATTGCCGGAAATGCTGACTTCGACAAAAAATGTAGATGAAGTAAAAAATATATGAGATTTACTCACAAATGACAGAAGGCCAGCCAGCCTGATTGCCGTTTTTTTATAACAGCATACTTTTTACATCACCGGCAAGACTTTGTTTCTTAATTCAATGACAGGCGGTTTGAATCACAAAATGGATGAAGACGATAAAAGATGAATATATAAAAGAGCAGATTAGAGAATTAATCAGGTCGTTGGGAGCCGATGTTTGCGGATTCGCACATATCGAACGGTTTGATAATGCGCCAGCGGGATACAATCCTGCGGATATCTTCCCTGATTGTAAAGTTGTTATTTCCTTTGGAATAGCGCTTCCCAAAGGACTTTCTAAAGTCTCTCCCCGTCTGATTTACGGACATTACAATGCTTTCTGCCAGCCGGAAGTGGATAGAATCGCTTTCAAAGCGGCTAAAACGCTGGAGGAAAATTATCGTTGCATAGCTGTTCCCATGCCATGTGACAGTCCTTATGAATACTGGGACAGTGAGAAAATGGAAGGGCGAGGTTTGCTTTCCATGAAACATATCGCCGTTGCCGCCGGTCTGGGAACAATCGGTAAAAATGCGCTGCTCTTGAATAAGCAATTTGGTAATATGTTGACAATTGGAGCTATCCTTACCGATTTGGAGTTGACTTCCGACCCGTTTTCCGAAAACGTCTGCATGGAAAAATGCAGGAAATGTATCGCCGCCTGTCCCGTAAAGGCCATAGAGAATGGAAACGTCAATCAAAAACTTTGCAGGATGCATACTTACGGAAAAACGAAACGGGGATTTGATACGGTAGACTGTAACCGGTGCCGAACCGTATGCCCGGTGTGTTTCGGTAATCAATCATCATGTTGTGATGAGCAAGAACGGCAACAGGACAATTCAGAAATTGGCAGTACCTTTGTGGCGAAATCGAATACGAAATAAGTAGAAATATAAACAAATGAAACATAAAATAGTCCATTTAGAAGCATTCAGCGTCGCAGGCATAAAGGAATTTACATCTGTCGTAAACGGCGAGAACTTCGTCGTTATTCACCAAATGTGGGCACGTTTGCCCGAAGCTACGTTTGCCGAATTACGGGGACTTTCCGATTTGGAACCGTCGGGCGTGCTGGGCGTATGCGCAGACATGCGCGATAACGGTTTTGATTACTGGATTGCTGCCGCAACCACAAAAGAATGTCCCGCCGGATTTGAGAAACTGGATATTCCTGCTTCCAAATGGGCGGTCTTTGAAATCGAAGGAGCAATGCCGGAAGCGATACAGGACGGCTCTTTGCGGATATTCAACGGATGGCTGCCTTCTTCGGGCTATCAACATGCCGATGCGCCTGAAATTGAGCGCTATTCCGATGGAGATATGAGTTCTCCGGATTACAAAAGCGAAATATGGATTCCGGTCGTTAAAATGCAGGAGTAGAACATAATCAAAAATGATAAACCGATGGACAAATATACGAGAATATACCCGCTGTTATCTTTGTGCGGCTTGAATTGCGGTTTGTGTCCGCGTTATCATACGGGCGGGACATCGAAATGCCCCGGTTGCGGAGGTGAAGCATTTTACGAAAAACATCCGCCCTGTGGCGTCATTTCCTGTGCCAAGCGTCATGGCGGGATTGAATATTGTTTTCAGTGTGAGGAATATCCTTGCATAAAGTATTACAGGAATGGAAAAATTGTCGATTCTTTCATAACGAAACAAAATCAGTTGGAAAATTTTGACAGGGTAAGAAAAATCGGACTTGCTGCCTGTCAAGCCGAATTGAATGAAAAAGTTGAGATACTGCGATTTTTGTTGAATAATTATAATGATGGACGAAGGAAAAACTTTTTTTGTCTTGCTGTCAATCTGTTAGAACAGCAAGATGCGAAAAACGTAATGAAACAGATTGCGATAGAAACTCAGTTGGATGATTCTGTAAAAGAAAAATCTGCAATCGCCGTTCGTCTGTTCGAGGCTGTGGCGGAAAAACGAAATACTGTACTGAAACTCAAAACAAAAGAATAAAGAAATATTAAACATTTAAAGTAAAAAAGTCATGGAAATAAAAAAAAAGAATTTAATGGAAGTTTTTCAGGAAGAAGCCCCTGAAATAGCGCAGGCATTTGGCGGATTAATCCAATCTGTCGCCCAAATGCCGGCATTGGAACCCAAAATCAAACAGTTGATTTATATCGCTATTCGCGCCTCGCAGGGCGAAACAACGGCGGTTACCTCTCATGTCCCGAT
>JAITAH010000393.1 GCA_031284225.1 Dysgonamonadaceae bacterium
GCAAACACAGCAGGAATAAAAATAATAAAAATCGGTATCTCTTCATGCGTAATATTTTTTCTGCAAAGGTATGAACGTAGTATTATACAAGTCTGCTCAAATGTTGCAAAACGAGGTGGAATTTTGTATAGGGATGGGGGTGAAATGTTTCTATATTGCGTATAAAATATTAATAAAGGTCAAAAGCAGACCAACCATTTTATTTACATAAAGTAACATACAGGGATGAAAAAGGAAATCAGAATCAAGCAAAACCTTTTCTACTATTGCTGCATTGATACGAATACATTTCATCAGCCATCCGGATTTGTATTGGATCATCGAAAATGGAAGACGAACTTACTGCAAACGCACAAAAAGCCACAACAAAAGTCCTGTCGCCATACAAAAGACAATCTTTTGAGGGGAGTAACTTCTTTAAATGAGAGATTCCGGATTAGAAGAATAAATAATTTTCTATTTAAAATTTTAGGTGTCCATAATCTTGTTTTTCTCATAAATTTAGCCTGCTTTTGTACGAAGTTATTTGAAATCACAAGGTAAAACGAAGCAAAATGAAGCAGTTCGCTCGTTTCTATATCGTTACCCGTTTATACTTTCCTTTGGAACAAAAACCTGTTTTTTTAGGGGTTAACAAAAGAATTTTTTGTACTTTTGCAACAAGATTCCTACATAGTTGATTATAGCTTGATTTTCCTGCATTTTCCAATTTTTTATTTAAACGGAGGCCTTTGTCTTTTAGTGTTTAAAATGGGATATTTTTTATAAAATAGTTATGGGGGTGAATGAATAGTTACGAAATATGCACTAACGACTTTCAGGCAACCCTGCGAAGCCATTGCGGATGTATCCATTGAATTAATGATGATTCGCGTCAATAATAAACAGATTGATCCTCTAACCGTTAATCTTACAGGAGAAATTGTTGTGAGGGAATCCAGCGTTTTTATTTAATTCCGTTGAGAAGTATATTTTTGGATTAATGATTAAAACGGCGTCACGGAAGCGTTGCGCCGGTCTTGCGGCACATAATCTACCTGCCCCCGGATGCGCGATTGATATTCGTCGGCCACCCGGTCGTCGTCCAGATTCTGAAAGCGGACATATTCGTGCTTGAAACTGAGCATGATATCGTCGGTGGAACCGTTCCTGTGTTTAGCAATAATGATTTCTGCCTTTCCGCGCAGATCGTTGTTTTTTGCATCTTGAAAAATCTTATAGTATTCCGGACGATGGATGAAGCAAACGATGTCGGCATCCTGTTCGATAGCGCCCGATTCGCGGAGGTCGGACAGTTGGGGACGTTTGGCGTCTATCCCTTCTTTTTTCTCTTTTATGGAGCGGTTTTCCACGCTGCGGTTCAACTGGGAAAGGGCGATGATTGGTATGTTTAACTCTTTCGCTAAGCCTTTCAGCGAACGGGAAATGAGGCTGACTTCCTGTTCGCGGCTGCCGTAATTCATCCCGCTGGCGTTCATCAACTGCAAATAGTCGATGATGATGCACTTGACTTTGTGTTCTTTGACTCAGCGGCGGGCTTTGGTGCGGAGTTCAAACACCGAGAGGCTGGGCGTATCGTCCACATAAATGGGCGCGTCGTATAATTGCTTTACGCGCTGGTCTAATTGGAACCATTCATCCTGGCGCAATTGTCCGCTTTTGATTTTTTCGCCGGGGATTTCCGTTACGTTCACAATTAGGCGGTTAATCAATTGCACATTCGACATTTCCAAGGAGAAAATAGCGGTGGAAATATTAAAGTTTACCGCCATGTTTTTGGCCATAGAAAGCACGAATGCCGTTTTACCCATAGCGGGGCGGGCGGCGATGATAATCAAATCGGAGTTTTGCCATCCGGAAGTGATTTTATCCAGGTCTTTGAAACCGGACGCCAGGCCGCTCAAACCGTCGGTACGTTTGGCGGCTTCGGTCATCAGGTCGATGGCTTCGCGGATGATCGGATTGATGTGTACAAAATCTTTTTTAACATTCTGTTGGGATATTTCAAACAGTTTGCCTTCGGCTTCCTGCATCAGATCGTCCACATCGTTGGTTTCGTCGAAAGCTTTGGCGGTGATATCCGATGAAAAAGAGATCAGTTCGCGGGCTAAAGCTTTTTGAGCGACAATGCGGGCATGATATTCCAAGTGCGCGCTGGAAACCACTTTTTGCGAGAGTTGCGCGATATAAGATACGCCGCCGACCGTTTCCAGATCGCCGGAACGGCGCAACTGTTCCACCACCGTTAGTAAGTCGATGGGTTCCTGTTTCATTGCCAGGTCGCGGATAGCCTTAAAAATCAGTTCGTGGGTTTTATTGTAAAAACTCTTGGGAGTCAGCATTTCGCCGATTATGGCATAGGCGTCTTTTTCGAGCATGAGCGCGCCTAAAATAGCTTCTTCCAATTCCCTCGCCTGCGGTTGGATACGTCCGGATCTTTCTGTGGGTGGTGTCGTTTTCTTGGGGCGAGTGTTGCTCCCTCCGGGTTTATTTTCTTGTACGGCCATCGTGTTTATTTTCTAAAAAGGACAAAGGTATGAAAATAAAAGACGGCTATCGGTGGAGAGGGAGGAAAAACTATAAACAAGTTATCCGCTATCCTTATGTAATGTCGGTTTTGAGGCTTTTTATTCTTCCAGTTGATAGATTTCTACATTCTGCATCTCAATGTTTCCATTGTTGACAAACAGTCCCGGCCTGAAACTGCCCGGATTATTCAATCCATTGTTGAAAACAAATTCATCGTTATCGTGATTGATATTCCAAATAGGAAAATTCAAGCGTGGCATTGGCATAAGAAACATTGATTTTAAAATTACCGTTCGTATCGGTAACGGTTCCGTCGCTGGTCCATTTAACCGCAACCGTAGCTCCAATAATA
>JAITAH010000259.1 GCA_031284225.1 Dysgonamonadaceae bacterium
CTGCCAATGAATGGCCATTAACCATACCCATAAACTATAAGCGATTAGCGTTATGATTTCGATAAGCAACGCCGGCCGGGTATTTCCCGTTCCCGACACCGATTGAAAGAAGATATTTCCGACCGACAAGACCAGTAAAACAAATAAAATCACATACAATGATGGAACAGACATCCGGATAAGCATCGCATCGGAAGTATAAATCCGCAAGGCCATTTCGGGAAAGATTCCTAACAGCAGCACAAATCCCAGACTGATCGCTAACGCCAACCGTACAATTTTCCATATCAGCGAAAGAACTTCGCTTTGTTTTCCGGATCCGATACTGTTGCTGACCAACGTGTTCGCCGTAGCCGACAGGGCAAACACGGGAATCCCGATAATCATGTAAAAACTGCGGATAATATTCGAGGCGGCCAAATTGGTTTCGCCCATTCGCTCGATGGCTAAGAAAAAGACAAACCAAGTACTGAGCGACAGGAAATACTGTATCATCAGAGAAACGGATACGCCCAGAATGTTTTTGACCACCCGCAGGCTTTTCCGTATTCTGCCGGTGAATCCGTATTTTTTCAAGTCCACCGTTTTCAACGTATAAAGAATGAAAAACAAGACCGAACCCGCTTCGGCAATCACGGAAGCTAATCCGGCGCCGGCGATGCCCATGGCAGGAAATCCGCAGTTGCCGAAGATCAGCGCGTAATCGAAAAACACATTGGCAACCGCCATCAGAACCGCATTGAGCGTCAGAACCTTGGTGCGGAGAATCCCAACAAAAAACGCCCGGAACATCACGTTGATGGTGGAAAAGAATAATCCCCAAATGCGCACGTCGAGGTATTCGAGCGAAGCCCGCAACACGTTTTCCGACACGAGCGCCCGGCTCAAAATAGCGCCCGAAAATGTGCGGGTAAGCAGGAAAATGACAACGGCCATCAACCACAGGAAAGCAGCGCCGCCCACCACAATTTCCCCGATTTTATTGTAACACGCTTCCCCGTTTCGCCGTCCGATCAGGATTTGCGAACCGGTACTGAACCCGAAAGCTATCTGAAAAACGGCGATATAGTAGATGCCGGCAATGGCCGAAGCGCCCAACTCCACTTCGCCGACGTGTCCCAGAAATGCGGTATCAATCACCTGAATCAGGTTTTGTATCAGCAGCGTTAACAAAACCGGATAGGCGATGTGCCAGATTTGACGGAAAGAATAGGTTGTTGTCATTCGAGATTCAGTCCAGCATCATACCCATATACAGGGTAGTAATTTCTTCGACAGCGGGATTGAGCCGCCGAATCATTCCTTTTTGTTCGCCGGGGAAAAACGGTTCCTGTTCCAGCCACACGCCGTTTTCAGCGAAAAAATCCTGTCGGAGGGCCGCCCATTGCCGGGGCGATTTGAGCGCTTGATTAACCGGCGGATCCGGATTCGGTTCGCAAAGGCGAAACCCGTAGCGGGCATACATGCCGACCAGCGCTTTTTGCTGAGGAATTAAAAACGCATAATCATAGCCTTTTTTCACCATCTCGTCGAAAGCGGTTTTCAGGAGAGCATCCATACAGCCCCGTTTTCGGAAGGCGGGATGCGTCATGATTCCCGACAAATAGCCGCCTTTCCGGACAGAATCGCCCGTCTTTATCGCATAGGGAATCATTTGCAATGCCGCTATCGGCCGGTGGTTTTCCGGATAAATCAAGGTTTCGTCATCCTGATAGACGGTATCGAAATAGAACTGAATAAACCGGTCTGTATCCTCCGGGAAACACAGTTTCCAAAGCGCTTTTAAGTCGTTTTTATATGAGGATGCACTGTATTGTATCATTTTTCCCGCACAAACCCCTTTTCCAGCAAAACGACCGGATGATACGACAGTTTCGCTTGCCGCAACGATTCCAGCCCCAAATCTTCCTCGCGGTTGATGTAGCGGTAACCGGCGCAATTATGTTCGGCAAATTGCTGGTTCATCATGGCAAAGCCGCCGTCGATTTCGTACAGGCACTTTTCTGCATGGACGCCAAACGTATCGGCCGTCAGCGGCTGGCCGTAAGAATAGGCCAGAATTTCGCCGTTGATTCGCAAGGCGCCGCCAATCACGCCCAGTCGTTCGTAATCGGCAAAGACTTTTTGGGTAGCGATCCGTTCTTCAATCAGGGACTGCTCGCTGTTACAGCCGCCGTTTTCTGCACACCAGCGCTCGTAGAGTTTCAGACAATCCGGAATAATTTCCTTCGTAATCGGCAGATACTCCCATTGATACGTGCGCTTAAATTTGTGGATATGATTCCGCTTGGACTGATATTTCTTTCCGGTCAAATGAATCAAATCGTCCGACGCATAAATGTATTCATACCAACTCCGTTCCGTTTCGTACCGGAACCGGCCGGGCATCACCTGTTCCAAGCAATCGAACATTTCCCGCGTAACGGCATACAGTCGGAATTCGTCGTTTCGTTCGGCGGCGTCCTGCATCAAAACGGTCAAGGCTGTTTTCAAATCGCCGGCGCCCAACGGGAACAGGTAACCCGGCAAATCGCCCGAAACCTGAAACCGGATATACAAAAAGGCGTCTTGAACGGCGACAAACGTCGTATTGTACAAATGCGTCCAACTGAAAATATTGGAAAACGAAAAATCACAATTGCGGAAAACGCTTTTATTGAAAAAAGCCTGAACGGTTTCTCTGTCGGTGATGGCAACCGGTATAAAAGGAAGCATGTTGTTATTTGAGAATTTTGTTGGTGGCCGTTTCCGGGAAAACAATTTCCGGCTTGAATCGTTTTGCTTCCTCCACGTCCATTAACGCATAGGCCATGATAATAACGATGTCGCCGGGCTGGAATTTACGCGCGGCAGCGCCGTTCAGGCAAATCATTCCGGAATTGCGCCGACCCTTAATCACATAGGTTTCGATGCGTTCGCCGTTGTTATTATTGACAATGTGCACTTTTTCACCTTCGATCAGGTTGGCGGCGTCCATCAGATCTTCGTCGATGGTAACGCTACCGATATAATTCAGGTTAGATTCCGTTACTGTAACCCGGTGCAGTTTGGATTTAATCACTTGAATAAACATATTGCTGCATTAAAAAATCGTTCGCAAAGGTAATACAAATTTCAATCAAAACCATTATCCTTTTTTTTGACATTCCGGAAAATTACATTTATCTTTGTCGGACCATCCAAACCCAGTAAAAACATACAATTATGTCGCAAGAAGAACAACAAGCCATCCAATCCAAAGGATACGCCGAAGCCATCCGTTACATGGACAACGCCAAGGAAACCCTGAAAAAAGCGGGAAAAGAAGATTATTATTACAACGATCGCAAGTATGTAAGAATGGCCAGCGGCGCCGCATACAACGGCGCTCTGATAGCCTTAGACACTTACCTGATACTGAAAGGAATCAAAAAAGCCAAAGGTCGGAAATCCATCGACTACTACAACACACAAATTGTAAAGATTGATAAAAAGTTGCTGAAGCATTTAGGAAACGTTTATGATGTTTTACATTTATCCGGCTATTACGATGGCGTATTAGACGCCCGCGTCATTCAGGCCGGGCTGGACGAAGCCTACAAAATTATCGAGTATATCTCTCCGGTTAACAATAATAATCAGGTCGCCGTTTGATACGCAGGTATCGAACAAATGTAAACCAGCGGCGATCTGCTCTTTAAACAACCAATTGATTTTAAATATATTAGATCATTTCTTTTCGTTCGAAATAACGGGAACGCATCTTTGGGATAGAAAACAGGAGCGATTTAAGCGCATAAAAATAATCCAAAAAAAAGTTACTCAAATCGAAACCATATTCTAAATTTTCCATTACTTTTGCAGAAAATTAAACGACAAGTAGATTTAATCCATCAAATCATGGAAGCAAAAGTTCCCTATAAAGTATTTTCCGGAAACAGTTCGCGCTATCTGGCAGAAAAAATTTGTAAAAACCTGAATTGTCCCCTCGGGCAAATGAACATCGAGCATTTTGCCGACGGCGAATTTTCCGTTTCTTACGAAGAATCTATCCGGGGCTACCATGTTTTCCTTATTCAATCGACTTTTCCCAATGCCGACAATCTGATGGAATTGTTGCTCATGATCGACGCCGCCAAACGAGCTTCGGCCAAGTCGATTATCGCCGTAATTCCTTATTTCGGTTGGGCGCGTCAAGACCGGAAAGATAAACCCCGCGTGGCCATCGGAGCCAAACTGGTGGCCGATATGTTGAGCGTCGCCGGTATCGATCGCTTGATTACGATGGATTTACATGCCGATCAAATCCAGGGATTCTTCAACATGCCGGTCGATCACCTTTACGGATCCACTATCTTCATCGACGAAATCAAAAGCTGGAACTTGGCCAATGCCGTGATTGCCACGCCCGACGTAGGCGGCACTAAACGCGCCAACTCATACGCCAAACACCTGAATATTCCTATGGTGATTTGTTATAAATTACGCAGGAAAGCCAACGAAATATCGGAAATGAAAATCATCGGCGACGTTCGCGGTATGGATGTGATTCTGGTGGACGATATTGTCGATACGGCAGGCACTATCTCCAAAGCGGCCGATTTGATGTTGGCCGAAGGCGCCGCTTCGGTTCGCGCCATTGCTTCCCATGCTGTGATGTCCGACCCTGCTTCTACGCGCGTCGATCATTCCGCACTGACTGAAATTATTTTTTCCGACAGCATCCCTTATTCTAAGAAAAGCGAGAAAGTGAAAGTTATTTCCGTAGCGGAATTGTTTGCCACCGCTATTTTACGCGTTTGCAACAACGAAAGCATCAGTTCGCTGTACTTAATCTGATTCCTTTACCGTTGCCGATCGGCCGCTAACAGGTAAATTTTCAACGGATCTTTTTTAAGCGTTACCGCCGAAGGAAACAGGTAATGCGAAGTTGCATAATCGATGTTGGTAGAGGAATAATAACTTGTTGAACTGTAATAGGCTACTTCTACAGGCACTAAGCGCAACACCAGGGGATCGATGTTCTTATCAATCGCATATTGAATCACATTAGCAATATTGCTGAACGTGTAAGTATAAGTTGACGTATTGAACGTTGTGAAATAAGCCGTTTTCCCATCCGCCGTTTTTTGTTTTTCAAAGAAATTCCGAATCGAATCCGGTTCAATCAACAACAGTTTAGATTGAGTCATAGAAGTTTTACTTGCCTTCGTCGTGCCCGGAAACACCCAATTATATGCCCAATCGGTGGGCGGTTCGGCCTCAATACTCAACCGAACGCTACTGAATTTCCGGTCGCCTATTTTTTGTTTGATGTCGCTCATAGGAATGGAAAGCTGAGCGAAAATACCCGCAGGCGTTTTCAGATACATCTTTTCCGCATTAGGAACTTCCCACAATTGCTCGTCGTGCGAACCGGCATATTCGTTCAACTGAATCACTTCATTGGTAACGTCCAGCACAGCCACGTTTATCAAGGTATCCGTGCGAACATTAGTTATCTGCGTGGTATCTTCCACTTGCCTTGTCCACGAAGTATAGACGAAAACATCCGTTTTTTCCACTTCCAGTAAACAACCGCTGCCCAAGGTAGATTTCACGTACAGTCCGGGAAAAAACTCCGCCAACCCTTCCGGCGTTTTGAAAGTCATCCTGTCGGGATCGTTCAAGCAGGCTTTGTATTCGTCGTACAGCGACTGTCCTAATTCTTGGGGTAAAGGAACCGAAACGACTTTGTAATTTCCATTTGTCAGATTCGCCAAATTGAGCGAATCGGAAATATTCAAATCGCGGGCGGTATAGGCTTTTTTCGCCAAAGGCGCGTTCAGATCGCAGTAATCGGCCGGAGTCAGCGGCGTATAATAATTTTCCGTCAACGGCGTACTTTTCCGAACCGGATAAACGGTAACTTCCATAGGCGAAAGCGAATCGCCGACATAAGTAACGTAAAGAATTTTCAACTGAATGGAATCTATTTTACCGCCGGTAAACGCGTCGATACTGTCAATCCTTGCCTGGGATCCGAATCCTTGTGCGGGATAAAACTGGCAGATATATCCGGCTTTCAATTGTCCGTAGTCCGAATCGTAAAAATTACCCAGCAATCCGGTGATCGTTCTGGCATACAGCGCCGGATCTTTGATGGTTGTGCCGCTAATCAATACCGAATCGCCATAAGCAACGATTTTATCTTCGTCGGGTTGAATTCCCATCCCTACTCTATCGAGCGTGCTATCACAAGATACCAGATAGATAAAACCGGAAAGAATTCCTATAAATAAAATTATTTTTGTCTTCATTGTTATTTTATTTGCTCAATATGTGATCATAAAATTCATTAAACACATCAATGTAGGTTTCTTTAGGCTGGTATTCGAGAAAAGGAAGTTTTTTTTCTTCTATGGCGTATTTTTTTATGACGGAATGAATCTGGGGACTGCTTTGTATCACGCCATCCGAGAAATTAATCGCTAATTTTGTAAGGGATTCAAAATCGGCTTTCTTTTCAATTGGGTTCAAGTCATCGTCCGTTACGCCTTCAATTTTTGCTTTTTGCGCAAATTTTTCACCGAAAGGCTGTTTGAAATCATCGTCATAGACCGAATAGACGACTTTTGAATTTTTGAAGCATGGGTCGCTCTTGTAATATTTCTTTATGTATAAAGGCGTTAAAGCGGTCATCCAACCGTGGCAATGGATTAAATCGGGCGCCCAACGCAGCTTTTTGACGGTTTCCATTACGCCGCGAACGTAAAAAATGCAACGTTCGTCATTGTCGGAAAATTCATTGCCGTTGGCGTCGTGCAACAGATATTTGCGCTGGAAAAAATCCTCATTGTCTATAAAATAAATCTGCATACGAGCCGATTGGATGGAAGCTACTTTGATAATTAACGGATGGTCGGTATTGTCGATAATCAAATTCATTCCCGAAAGGCGAATAACTTCGTGCAATTGGTTCCGGCGTTCGTTAATCAATCCGAATTTAGGCATAAATGTTCTGATTTCTTTGCCTCGCTCGTGAATCCCTTGGGGGAGTTGCCGAGCAATGACAGACATCGCCGTTTCCGCCAAGTAGGGTGTGATTTCTGTCGTAACAAACAAAATTCTTTTTTCTGCCATTTATTAAATCCTTGATTGATGGTGCAAAGATAGTAAAAAAAACAGTAGCTTTGCACCGAAATTTTAAAATAAGCGACATGAAATTGTTAAAAACCGTTAGTGCATTGCAGTCTGTTTTGTCCGAAAACCGTCAAAATCATTACACAACCGGCTTTGTTCCAACGATGGGAGCCTTACATGCCGGCCATCTGGCATTGGTTCGGCAGGCGGTTGCGGAAAATGACGCAACGGTAGTCAGCATTTTTGTAAACCCCAATCAATTCAACGATCAGAACGATTTATTGCATTATCCGCGAACGTTGGAAGCCGATTGCAATCTGTTAAAAGATACGGGCGCAACCTTTGTTTTCGCGCCTTCCGTCGAGGAAATTTATCCCGAACCGGACACCCGCCAATTCGATTTCGGAAGCCTGGCAACCGTAATGGAAGGGAAATTTCGTCCGGGACATTTCAACGGAGTGGCGCAAGTGGTAAGCCGTTTATTAGATATCGTACAACCGGACCGGGCGTATTTCGGGGAAAAAGATTTTCAGCAACTGGCAATTATCCGCGCCATGGTCAAACAATTGCATCTTCCCGTCGAAATTATTTCTCATCCGATTGTTCGGGAACCGGACGGTTTAGCCATGAGCAGCCGGAATACCCGTTTGACTCCGGAACTGCGGAAAAATGCGGCCATGATTTCCCAAATTTTGTTTAAAAGTCAACAAAAGAAAATGCAATTTTCGATTGCTTCGTTGAAACAAAAAGTCATCGAACTGGTAAATACCGTTTCCGGCTTAGAAACAGAATATTTCGAGTTAGTGGACGGAAATTCATTACAGACGGTGAACGATTGGAACGATTCGAATTTTATCGTAGGATGTATTGCCGTTTATGCCGGCGATGTGCGATTAATAGACAATATTACCTATTCGTTATGAATTCGGAACCAGTCCACCTCTACCCGTCCGCCGTCGTTGTTCTGCACCGGCCGGCTACAAAACAGGCCTACTTTCGCTCCGATCCATTTTCCTTCTTTAGCAGTAAATACTTTTCCCAGAGGGAGGAACGTTTTCCCGTCCGTGCTGTAAGCAAAACGGCAGGAAGCGTCGGATTGCACGGATACTTGCAGATATGCCGTGCCGTTGGTCAGCCGGATGGAGGCATTTGTCGTTTCGGCGCTCCATTTTTCGGCGTTCAGACATTCGTTTTGAGAAAGGACTAAACCGGCGTCCGTATTTTGCAGCGACAGCAGGGCATAGTCCAGCCCCATGACGACTAATCCCGTGCGCTCGCCGGTAATCTTTGTCGAAGGAATAAACGTAATTTTGGCGGTGGCGGTAAAATCGCCGGCGGGGAATTTTTGCAACAGCAGGTTCGGGACCTTCCACAAGTTGGCGTTGGCGTCGGCCGGAACGGAATACAAGCTCAATACGCCTTTGTCGGGACGGGTAGCATACCACCAGTCTGCCGGATTAGCGTGCCATTGCCATTGCAATCCCAGGCGGCGATCGGAAAATTCGTCGCTTTCGATCGGCGTAGCTATGGGAGCGGTTTTTCCGACAGTAGGTTTCCGGAAAGTCGATACCGGTTGGCCGCAACCGTCGCCGTCGGTATCTTCGCCGATGATCGGCCAGTCGCTTTTCCATTGCATTGGTTCCAGAAGGACGACCCTGCCGAAAGCCCCCCTGTCCTGAAAATGAATAAACCAATCTTCGCCGCTGTTCGTATCGATCCAGGCGCCCTGATGCGGGCCATTGATAGAGGTATTTCCCTGCGCCATCACCTTTTTCCGTTCGTAAGGGCCGAAAATGGTTTTAGCGCGCAGAGCAACTTGCCAGCCGGTAGCAACGCCTCCGGCAGGGGCAAACAGGTAATAATAACCGTTGCGCTTGTAGAATTTAGGGCCTTCGATGGTTTCGTCGATGTCGTGGCCGTCGTAAACGATTTCGCTTGCGCCGATGGCCTGCTTACCGTCTGGCGTTAAACGGGTTATAGCCAGCAGGCTTTTGATGCCGGCGCGGCTTCCGGCGTAGGCATGCGCCAGATAAACTTGCCCGTCTTCGTCCCAAAACGGACAAGGGTCGATCAAGCCTTTACCGGCTTTGACCAACGAGGGCGGTTCCCATTCGCCGGCAGGATTTTGCGTTTTCGTCATAAAAATTCCCTGGTCGGGATCGCCGTAATAGATGTAAAATTCGCCGTTACGATAGCGGATAGAAGGCGCCCAAACGCCATTGCCATGCTGGGGACGATCGAAAACAGCCGCCGGGGTAAGCGTCGGAAGGGCGGCGCCGATTATCGTCCAGTTCACTAAATCGTTGGAATGCAGAATTGGCAAACCGGGCACGCAGTTGAACGACGAAGCTGTCAAGTAATAATCGTCGCCCACGCGGCAGACGTCGGGATCGGAATAATCGGCGTATAAAACCGGGTTTTTGTAGAATCCGTTTCCTGCATCCGGCGCCCAGACTTGGGATACGTAGGGCGGGATATTTTTTTTCAACAGAGCGATCAATCCGTTGATATTTTGCCGTTCAATATCTTCGATAAAAAGAGCGGCGGCCTTTCGCGCTCCGGCTTCGACATAGTGCGTGTTATCGGTCAATCCGTCGGGAAAATTGCGGTTCGCGCCGGGAGCAAGATGCATGTAGAAAGATTTGGAAAGTTCCTCGCCGGCTTGATTCATCCAATGGCGAGTTAATTCGTGCATATCGACCAGCAAAGTTTTTTTCTCTTTAGCCACTTGGCGGACAATATCGGGATACACGCCGTGCGAATCCGCGATTTTCCCGGAAGAGTCGAATTTACGGCGTACCACCGGCGTGCATACAATCGGGATACCGCCTTTGGCTTTCGCCTCGTCGATAAATTTAATCAGGTTTTTTCGGTAATCCTCCGGCGACGCATAGAGGTCGGTTTTTTCTATGGAAGCGTCATTGTGTCCGAATTGGACAATAACGTAATCGCCCTTTTGAAGGTTGGTAATGATTTTATCCCACAATCCTTCTTGAATAAATGAGCGAGAGCTGCGTCCGTTACGGGCGTAGTTTTCGATAACGGCATTGTCCGAGAAAAATTCGGGCAGGAGCATTCCCCAGCCTCTTTGGGGGAAAGCTTCGGGAGAAATTTCACCGGTTTTCAAATCTTTTACCGGTTTATACAGAACTTTATTCGCCATGGTCGAATCGCCGGCCATAAAAATATGTACGGGTCGTTTTTCACTTGCCGCGAATGAAATCAAGCCAAGCGCGAGGAAGCAGAGAAAGAGTTGTTTTTTCATTTTTATAACATTAATTGACAGGGACAAAGATACATAAAAGTCTTCACATATACACAGACAAATAAAAATAGATGAAAGACAAACAAAAAAAAGAAAAATCGTCGTTAATCTTTAATCCTTTTTTCATTTATTTGTCATACCAAAAGAAGAACTTTAACCGCTTAATAGATGTAAATGGAAATGAACAGAACGTATTATCCCACGGTGATCCTTTCGGACATCCACTTGGGAACTTCCTTTTCGAAAACCACAGAAGTTGCGGAATTTCTCCAATCTATCGATTGCGACCGGCTGATCTTGAACGGCGATATCATCGATGGTTGGCATTTGCAACGAAAATCGCATAAAGTATGGAAGAAAAAGCATATACTGTTTTTCCGTGTTATCCTGAAAATGATGGAAAATTTCGGCACGGAGGTGATTTACGTCCGCGGAAACCATGACGATTTCCTCGATTCGCTGACTCCTATTTGTTTTTACAACCTGAAAATCGTCAAAGATTATATCCTTGAACGGAACGGCAAACGCTATTATGTTACTCACGGCGACATTTTTGACCCAATCACCTCTACGATGAAATGGTTGTCGAAATTCGGCGATGTGGGATATACCCTCCTGTTACATATTAATAAATATTATAATCATTACCGTGCGTTCCGGGGAAAACCGTACTACTCGTTTGCGCAGGACGTAAAGCAAAAATTTAAATCGGCCGTATCGTATATCGCCGATTTCGAAGCGTCGCTGGCGGAATTGGCAAAAGTGAAACATTGCGACGGGATTATTTGCGGCCACATCCATCATCCTGAAAACAAATATTACAGCGACATTCATTATCTAAATTCGGGCGATTGGATCGATTCGCTTTCTGCCTTGGCAGAAGATGAGCAGGGAAACTGGAAGATTCTTTTCTACGACAAGCAGCGAATGACCGACAAACAAGAACTGAAAAAGTCATCCTATGTTACAGGACTCACATAAAACATGCCGTAGATACACCCGCCTACTCAAAAACAGTTTCTTGCCAAACAGACTTCTCTCCTAAAAACGCAAGTTCAAACGCACCGAAACATTCTACAGACGATGAGCCATTCAGAATCGACAGAATTGCCCTACATTCGATTTCTTGAATGAAAGCATTCTTCTTTATTTGATTTCTTTTTTATATTTA
>JAITAH010000342.1 GCA_031284225.1 Dysgonamonadaceae bacterium
GATTTGTTAGCTTGGCAACATCGTAAATTTACAAATATTCGAGGGATTGAAATGGGACAAGCTCCTTATGGAAAAAACGAGAGCAGCGACGCCAATTATCCGATTGTACGTTTAGCAGATATTTATTTGTTGTATGCTGAGTTAATCAAAGACGAAAATCCGGCTTCGGCATTGGAATATATCAATAAAGTGCATCGCCGCGCTTATGGATATTCACCCGATTCTCCCAGTCTTTATGATTATACAAGTCTTACCGAACGGACAAAAACAGCAGATGCGAACGATCATCTGTCATACGACGTCTTAAAATACGAACGTTGGGCGGAATTTTTTGCCGAAGGCCAATGGTGGTGGGATGTTCGCCGCTGGAAAATCGGTCCTGCTGAAGCCGGATATTACAAAGAAACCCGTCATGGCAACATTACGTGGAAAGGCGATGAAGCGTACGTACAGCCTATACCGCAGTTAGAACTCGAACGGAATGAAAATATTCAACAATCCACCGGTTATCCGGGAGTAAGATAATAAATTGAAGCATAAATGAAATGAAAAATAAGATATTAAAAATCAATTATTTACTTATTGTCGTATTTCTTTTTGCCGCTTGTGGAGGCAATAAAACACAATGTCTGACTTCTCCCGGCGGAAAAACAGTTGTAAGTTTTACTTTATCAGACGGCAATGCCTTTTATTCTGTACTGAAAGACGGAAAAGAGTTTATAAAAAATTCTCGCTTGGGATTTTCGTTCAGCAACGGAGATGCACTTTGCACCAATTTCAAGATTATTCGTACTTCTTCGGCTTCGTTCGACGAAACTTGGGAACAGCCTTGGGGTGAAGAAATAACGGTGCGCAACCATTACAATGAAATAAAAATCGAATTGCAGGAAACCACAGGCGAAAAGCGTTTGTTAACTGTCGTTTTCCGCGCTTTCGACGATGGAATTGGTTTTCGGTATGAATTTCCCGAACAGGAAAACCTGAAAACTTTCGAGATTACCGATGAGTTAACGGAATTTGCACTTCCGGAAGACTGTCAAGCGTGGTCGATTCCGGCCTATACGGGTGAATATTATGAATCGCTCTATAAAAAATCTCCTGTAAGTGAACTGGATACGGTTTGTTCGCCGCTGACAATCGAGACAGCAGAGGGCGGGTATATGGCTATCCACGAAGCGAATCTGACGGATTACGCCGCTATGAATCTATATCCTGTGAATGGTTCTACCGTCTTAAAAACCGATTTAACGCCTTGGTCAACAGGAATTAAAGTGTATGCACAAACGCCGTTTGTTTCTCCTTGGCGCACCATTATTTTGGCAAATGATTTAAATGAATTGGTTAATTCCCGGATAATGCTTAATTTGAATGAACCCTGCAAAATAGAAGATACATCTTGGATTCATCCGGCGAAATATATAGGAATCTGGTGGGCGATACATAAGGAAAAATATACTTGGGAGCAGGGGCCTAAACATGGAGCGACAACTGAAAATGTAAAAAAATACATTGATTTTGCTGCCGGTCATCATCTTCAGGGCGTTTTGGCAGAAGGATGGAATCAAGGTTGGGACGGCGATTGGGTAAGCAATGGTTTTGCGTTTAGCTTCACGAAGCCTTATCCCGACTTCGACATGGAAGAACTCAGCCGTTATGCTGCTTCGAAAGGAATTGCGTTGATCGGACATCATGAAACCGGAGGTTCTACCCTCAATTATGAAAACCAGATGGAAGAAGCTTTTGCTTATTGTAATAAATGGGGGATTCATTCGGTCAAAACGGGTTACGTAAACCGGTTTTTAGATAAGAAAGAGCGTCACAGCAGTCAATACGGTGTGCGTCATTACCGCAAAGTGATTGAAACGGCGGCCAAATACCGCATTATGATTGACAATCATGAGCCGGTAATGCCGACCGGCTTGCAACGGACGTATCCCAATCTGATGTCTCAGGAAGGTGTTCGAGGACAGGAATACGATGCTTGGTCACGCGATGGAGGCAATCCTCCCGAACATACGACCATTGTTCCCTTCACGCGCGGTTTGGCCGGTCCGATGGATTTTACGTTTGGAACGTTCAATTTCGATAATCCGGTGTATCCGCAAACAAGGGTACAAACGACAATTGCGAAACAATTGGCTTTGTATGTCGTCATTTACAGTCCGTTGCAGATGGCTTCGGATTTGCCTGAAAATTATGCCGGTCATCCGGCCTTTGAATTTATTGAGGCGGTTCCTGTCGAGTGGGAAAAAACGATCATCCAAGAAGGCATAATCGGCGATTATGTTGTCACTGCCCGCAAAGACAAACATTCAAATGATTGGTTTCTGGGTGCTATCACAGACGAAAATGCCCGGAATTTGAAAATAAATTTTTCATTTTTGGATAAAGGCAAAACATATAAGGCAAAAATATTCAAAGATGCAAGCGACGCCAATTGGAAAACCAAACCCTATTCGATTGAAACAGAAGAAAGGGAAGTAGATATAACCACCCTGCAGGATTTGTATCTGGCTCCGGGCGGAGGCGCTGCGGTTTGGATTAAAAATATTGATTAAGGGATGCGAAATTAATAACCTGAGTTCGGGATAAGAAATAGCCCTTTGCGGCTTTCTTATCCCGAACTCAGGTGAAAAGGCGAATTATCGTAATTGTCAGTTTTTCTTGCAACGGACGCTATACATGAAGTACTTGCCGCCGGTGGTGTAGCGACCCACTCCGGCGTAGCTGGAGTGGGAACGCAAGCTCCGGTACCATGCGTAGGAAGAGTCGTAGGAACTACTCGACCAGAGGTACGCGTGCGTACCGTAAACATGCGCTGAGCCACTGTCCACCTCGCCCACGAGCAAAACGTCAAAGCCATTTTCCGTACTTGATTTACTCGTACCATTTGTAGTACCGTTAACAGCCGTCGTACTTTCCATCTTTTGACGATGTGCGCCGCGATAACCGGTATCAGTACTATAAGACGTTT
>JAITAH010000343.1 GCA_031284225.1 Dysgonamonadaceae bacterium
GCGCTTTTTCCATAACGGCGTTAAAATCGGTTTTTATACCCAAAAGCGTAACGCTTCTCGAACAGACTACTTCCGGATCGCCTTTCAATCGCATACCCGGAAGGATTACAGTACATGCGGATAATCCGAACTATTCAAGTATCAATGGAATACTGTACAATAAAGATACGACGGTTTTGATTGAAGCGCCCAAGTTCCTGGCCGGTTCGTTTATCGTTCCTGAAACCGTAACCACGATTGAAATTTATGCCTTCCAGCATGATTCCTTATTAACGGCCATCGAATTACCGGCGTCTTTGCTGGGAACACAGCCCATCAAAAATTATGCTTTTGCCGGATGCGCCGCTTTACGGCAAATTATTGTAAAAAATCAAATTCCGCCGACATTTACAAATACTCAATATCCGTTTGGAAGTTTTACCACGGCTACTTGCACGCTTTATGTTCCCAAAGGAACAATAGATGCTTACAAGGCGGCTAATCAATGGAAAATTTTCACTACCGTTAAAGAGACAAGTCTTTTCTATGACTTGGGTTACGGTTATCCGAGTAAAATTTCGCCGAATGGCAAATACTTGGTCATTACTAAGGGCCTCTTGTGGGAAAACAAAGAAAACGGCGATAACAGCGTCATTTCCATACCATCGGAAGCAGGAGCAGAACTGTGTGACGTTAATGACAACGGCGACATTACAGCTAATTTTAAAGACAATAACTATCAGGTGAACGGCGCGTCTATAACGAGTGGCGGCGTTTATAAAAACGGAACCTGGTACAGTTTGGGCTTGGGTAGATATGGCAGCGCCACCGGAAGCACGGAAGCCGGAAGCAGCGTAAATGCTATTACCGCCGATGGATGGGTATTTGGTATGTCGCACGAAAAAAACAACGTTGCAAAAGTCGTTCCGATGGTCTGGAAGCCGGATCCGGTAACAGGACAATATACAGATACGCTGGTTTACAGTTTCCCCGAAGAGAATTTGCCAATTGCGGAAAGAACACAAGGTTCTCGTTTCTACGACGCTTCTGCCGACGGCACGGTCGCAAGCGGCTGGGCGGTACAGGCTTCCACATTCGGATCCCGTCAATCCATTGCATGGACTTCTCCCTCCGGATATAAAATCATTGCGCCCGAAACGATCGGCGAAGCGCATGACGTCAGCCCCAACGGGAAATTCATAACGCTTACCACCAACCGGAAAGCGGCTTTATATGATGTGGAAAAAGATTCTTTGGTCGTTTTCGGACCGCAGGAAACAACCGCATCTGCCGTTTCCAATGACGGTACGGTCGTCGGTTTCCGGAGTACGACGGGCGATGGACGCAAAGGTTTCATCTGGTCTGATAAACTGGGATATATCGAATTGAAAGATTTCATCGAAAAATATACTCCCGAAATAGCTTTGTCCGAAGATTTTCAGTTTTCCAATGATGAAAACGATTTTTACATGGATGTTCCGATGACCATTTCCGGCGATGGACTGGTTATTTCCGGTTGGCGTGGCGCCGGCGTTATCCGCAAGACTTGGGTAATCGCTTTGCCGGCTCCTCTGGATTTGGTTAGCCGCCCGTTTGCCCTGGCAGCTACCGTCGATCCGCAAACCCGGAACAAGGTCGTATTGAACTGGTCGGCGCCGGAAGAAACGGACGCCCACCTGCTTGATTTTTACGGTATTTACCGCAATGAGTCTTTAATTGCCCGAATCGAAAGCGATCAAACAAGTTATACCGACAGCGATGCGCCGGCAGGTCTGGTTTCTTATTCCGTTTCAGCTATTTATGACTATAATACGACGACTTCGACTTTCCGTGAATCGAATAAATCCGAGCCGGTTCAGGTAGGAATTGTGAATAACTACGATTTGCCTTTCTACGACGGATTCGACAGCGGCAGCTACGGAACAAATTACTGGGAAACATCGCCCGCCGCCATTGCAAACGGATGGTCGTTCGACGCCTATGATTACAAGAGCGCTTTGGGTATTTCGGCTGTTTTCGTAACGGTTGGAGACCGGTCAAGCTATTCGCATACGCTGACAAGCAAACCCTTAGACGCCACCGAACAAACGACTGTCATCGCATCTTTCCTGCATGAAATAGCTGCTACTTCCAGCATTCTTGTGGGCGTAAAAGATACGATTTATTTTGAAGTAGCCGATATTCAAACCACAGAGTGGACAACTGTAAAATCATACGTATTATCTTCGCTTCATTCATGGGAAACGGAAACCTTGGATATAAGCGATCTGGTAAAAGGTAAAGTTTTCCGGGCGCGTTTCCGTGCCGTTTCCGGAGCAAACAGAAATTATATGTCGTTCAATTTAGATGAATTTGCGATCGCAACTGCTCCGGCAAGCGCTCCGGAAGGAGTTAAAGCGAGCCGGACAGCCGAAAACGCCGACGTCAAAGTCGTTTGGCAAGATCCTTCCGGTTCGTATGGTTTGACGTATGCTCAGTCGCTCAAAAAAAGTACCACACTGGGAAATGAAGGAATCCCATTCATTGCCGCCAATAAATTTGAACCGGCAGACCTGACCGCTTACAAAGATTTGTACTTGACTTCTATTTCTGCTTATATCAACGCGAAAGGGAAACCGGCGACCGTAGATACCAAGCTTAAACTGGCTGTCTTTGCCGGCGCCAACCGGATAGTCGCTCAGGAAATAGAAAGTTTTGAAGGCAATGCCTGGAATACATTTGCGTTGGAGAATCCCGTAAAAATAACGCGGGATGCAACATTGTCGTTCGGTATTGAAGTAACGGAACACGACCCATTGACTTTCCCGCTATCGACCGATAATTTACCGGGTACCACCGGCAAAAGCGACGCCTTCTCCGAAGATGGCGGCGCAACCTGGCAAACGCTCACAGACTGGCGATTCCCATACAGTTGGTTGATTATCGGAAACGTGAGAGAAAGCGCCGCCGCTTCCGAACGTACTCCGAACATTTTGGGTTACGAAGTCTATCGCGGCGATGAGAAAATCAATACGGGCTTAACCTTCGGACAGACTTTTGTCGATACGACATTGAGTAGCACGGAAGAAGCTTATTACAAGGTGAAAACATGGTCTATTTTCGGCGGTATATCCGGCTTCTCGGATCCGGCGCTTGTAACGACGATAGTTGCTATTCCTTCGGTTCCGATTGAAGGGATTACCATCTATCCGAATCCGGCAAGCGAACTGATACGGATCGACGGAATTTTTTCCACGGTTACTTTCTTCGATCTGAACGGACGAAAAGTACTGGAAGCCAGGGAAAGTCCGATAAACCTGCAATCGCTTAATGCCGGTACGTATGCAGTGGAAATAACAACCCCCGACGGTTCAAAAACCCGATCGAAAGTAATTATCCGGAAATAGACCGGCAATTGCTTAAAACTGTTTAGACGCTTTCTGCGCCGCACAATCCTATCGCCCGGTAGAGTTTTTCTATCGGGCGATTTGTTTTTAACACACACAACCGCATTTTTATATAAAACTTTTATTTTGAAGTTTGAATATTTATAAATACCTTTGCCACACGATTTTTATAAATAGTAACACGATGTCTGTATCCCGTTTTAGCGTTTCATTGGAAGCCGAACTGTTGGAGGCGTTGGACG
>JAITAH010000344.1 GCA_031284225.1 Dysgonamonadaceae bacterium
CTCCTTCGGGTCCCTATTGGCGCAAGATAGATGGCGATGCTGGTAGTTGGGTGAGTTGGACGCGTGATAATATAACGCCTACTAATTATCCCGGTGGTGTTTATGGAACTTACGGCGAGCTCGGTACCCATTGGCGTTGGGGCGCTTCTTACTGTAATACTACTACTGTTTTACCCGCGTCGGGGATAGCTTACCTCACCACTGGGACGTTGACCGATGCGGGCCTCAGCGGCTACTACATGTCTAGCACATTGCATGACAAGATTTCAGCATTCAACCTGGGCTTCCTCGGTTATCCCGGTAGTAGTGGCACCTGGCTACTACTCAACCCTAAGGGGTATGGGTGGTCCGTCCGTTGCGTCCTTCAACATTAGCCCGCAACTTGTTTGCGTTCATTTGATTATCAACAGATCGCATTCGTCCCTAAACCGAAGCTCCATTGCCGATTGCCTTCGGCGGCGCTCATCTTTCGGCTGTGGAACATACGGTTAAGCAGGGATACACGGCGAGGATGTGTTCAAAAACGACACATCCTCCTGTTTTTGCAGCGCTTACCATTCATCATGGGTAATGTTACCCTCTTTATCGACCTTAAATGTCAATTCGTAGTAATCGGTAATCTTTCGTCCGCCTTCCATGCGGGAGGATTTGCCGGTTTCGGTAACTTGAATTTCAAACGAGATTTCGAGGTCTCCTTTGCTGTTTGGCTCAAAGGTTAAAAAATCCACGCTTTCAAAGGTATATCCTTCCGGAATCTGCGTTTTCGCCTCTTCGACGTATTTATTAAGCGCCTCTTTCAGTAAATCATCTGTTATACAAGCCATTCTACCTGTTGATTGTATTGGGCTTCCGCCTGAAATTTCAATGATAAAATCGCCATTTTGCAAAATTTTGCGACTATTTTTATCTAAAATAAATCTTTCGGGCGCTTTGTTCTCTGCGCAGAAAAGCATTGATTTTATGTCAGTTCAGCGAATGCAAGTAACTTTTTTGTGTAATTTCCTTGACCCAGCGGGCGTTAATCAGTCCCCGAACGGCGGTGTTAAATAAACTTCTGCGGGTAGAATACAATGTGATCAACTGTGTAATGTGGAAAATTTCAGCTTCTTTCTTCTATAAATGAGGAGATAAAAGACAAAAGAAGAAAAAAGATAGATGGAGACAGAAAAAATCTTTCCTCTTTCCTCTATTTTTAATATGTGAAGACTTTTACGTACCTTTGTCCTCGGAAAAAGGATTAAAACATGTCCGGGATAACAACGAAAACGCCTAAACTCTATTTAATCCCTACCCCCGTAGGGAATCTGGAAGATATGACTTTCCGGGCAGTACGCTTGTTGCAGGAAGTCGATGAAGTGCTGGCCGAAGATACCCGTACCACCTCGATTCTCTTCCGCCGTTTCGACATTAAGAACCGGATGCAATCCTATCACAAATTCAATGAACACCAGCTTGTGGAACGGATAACGGCACGGATACAGGCAGGCGAAAGCCTTGCGCTGGTTTCGGATGCCGGCACGCCCGGGATTTCCGATCCCGGTTTTTTGCTGGTCCGGGAATGTCTCCGGCAAGGCATCGAAGTGGAATGTTTGCCGGGCGCTACGGCTTTTGTTCCGGCGCTGATCGATTCGGGCTTACCCGCCGACCGGTTTTGCTTTGAAGGATTTTTGCCTCAGAAAAAAGGTCGGAAAACGCGGCTCGAAGCTCTGGCAGCCGAATCCCGCACCCTTGTGTTTTACGAATCGCCGTTCCGGGTATTAAAAACCTTGACTCAATTGGCGGAATATCTGGGCGAAGACCGTCCGGCTTCCGTATCGCGGGAAATTTCCAAATTGTACGAAACAACGGTTCGCGGCACATTGAAAACGCTGATTGCCCATTTTACACTGAACGAACCGAGAGGAGAATTTGTTATAATAACAGGCGGTAAAAAGGAATAAACTTTGATAATATAAAAGTCATGAAAAGAACAGTTTTATTTTTTGCAGTGTTTACTTTCATCTTCACTTCGTGTGTGAAGAACTCGTCGGAATACAAGGCTTTACAGGCCAAAAACGATTCGCTGGCATTGGCGGCGGCGAAGGTGAATGTAGAGTTAGATCAGATTATGACCTTACTCAACGAAGTAGAAGATAATTTTCAGAGCATCAAATCGGCTGAAAATTATCTGTCGGTGCAATCGGGCGGTTCGGGCGAGTTGTCGCCATCGGTTCGCGATCGAATTCAAGGCGATATGCAGTTCATTACCGAAACTTTGGACAAAAACCGGCAGCAAATCTCCAATCTGGAAGCGAAATTAAAGAAATCGAATCTCAATTCCTCGCAGTTAACCAAAACGCTGGCCAACCTGCGTCAGGAACTGGAAGATAAAACCAGTTCGCTGGTAAGCTTGCGGGAAGAATTGACCAAACGCGACCGGCAAATTGCCGATCTGACGGAAAATGTAACACTCCTTTCGGACAATGTCAAGTCTTTAGCGGCAGAATCGAGCGCTCGACAGGACGTTATCGACCGGCAACAAACCGAACTGAATACGGTTTATTATTGTTTCGGCACGGCGAAAGAATTGAAAGACCAAAAGATATTGGTGAATGGCCAACTGGGCGTCAATTTCAATCACGATTATTTTATCCGTATCGACAATTTGAACGGCTTGAAAGTTGTGCCATTGTATGCCAAACAAGGCAAATTAATATCCAAGCATCCTTCCGGTTCGTATGCTTTTGCCCAAGACGCTTCCGGGCAAGCCGAATTGCGGATTTTAGATCCCAAGCATTTTTGGAGTTTGACAAAATATCTGGTAATCGAAGTTAGAGTATAAGAGATAAGCGGTTTTTAATAAAAAAAAGCGAAAGTTTTTAACCTTTTTTCAGAGAAAATGCTTAATTTTGTGCGTTAATTAAACGATACTATTGTGAACAAAGAGATTAAATTTAGCCTTTTGTACCGGGATATGTGGCAATCTTCCGGTAAATATCAGCCGCGAGTTGATCAATTAAAACAGATTGCCCCAGTGATTGCAGATATGAATTGCTTTTCGAGAGTGGAAACCAATGGCGGCGCTTTTGAACAAGTCAATTTGTTGTACGGCGAAAATCCGAATACGGCTGTCCGTGCGTTTACCGCGCCCTTCAATAAGGCCGGTATTCAGACACACATGCTCGACCGGGGTTTGAACGGGCTGCGGATGAATCCGGTTCCGTCCGACGTCCGGCGTCTGATGTACAAGGTCAAACGGGCGCAAGGCGTGGATATTACGCGCATTTTCGACGGATTGAACGATGCACGCAACATTATCCCCTCTATCCGGTATGCCCGGGAAGGCGGAATGATTCCGCAAGCCTCTCTCTGCATTACGTATTCGCCGATTCATACGGTGGACTACTATGTAAAACTGGCCGATGAATTGATTGAAGCCGGCGCTCAGGAAATTTGCCTGAAAGACATGGCGGGAATCGGTCGTCCGAGCAGTAACGGAAAAATAATCAAAGGCATAAAAACCCGACATCCGGACATTCCGGTGCAATATCACGGACATTCCGGGCCGGGATTTTCGGTGGCTTCCATGCTCGAAGCGGCCGCCAACGGCGTCGATTATATCGACGTAGCCATGGAACCCTTGTCGTGGGGAATGATCCATCCCGATGTGATTACCATTCAGGCGATGTTGAAAGACGCCGGCTACCGGGTTCCGGAAATCAATATGGAAGCCTATATGGAGGCTCGCCGGTTGACGCAAACGTTCATAGACGATTTCTTGGGGTATTTTATTGATCCGGGCAATAAAATCATGACATCCCTTCTGGTCGGTTGCGGTCTTCCCGGCGGGATGATGGGTTCCATGATGGCCGATTTGAAAGGCATGCACAGCGCAATTAATCTGGCGCTCAAGCAAAAAGGGAAAAAAGAAGTAACGCTCAATCATCTGGTCGTCCAATTGTTTAACGAAGTAGAATCCATTTGGCCGATGCTGGGTTATCCGCCTTTGGTAACGCCGTTCAGTCAATACGTAAAAAATATTGCGTTGATGAATATTTTTGCTGCCGCCAAAGACGAGCCTCGTTTTTCGATGATCGATAAAGATAGCTGGAATATGATTCTCGGCCGGATGGGTCGGTTACCGGGAACCTTAGCGCCTGAAATTATCGAATTGGCAGAATCCAATCACTTGGAATTTTACGAAGGCGATCCGCAAGCGCCCTATCCCGACGACTTGGATCGCTTCCGGAACGAAATGGCCGAAAACGGCTGGGACGAAGGCCCCGATCAGGAAGAGTTGTTTGAATTTGCAATGCACGAACGGCAATACCGCGACATGCGTTCGGGTGCGGCCAAGAATCGGTTTAATCAGGAACTGGAGCAAGCCAAGGAAAAATCCGGTGCGCCGATTGTCGTCAAACGGCCGGTCGTAGAAATTCCGATGTTTAATTTTGAAGAAATTACGGCCGAATATCCGATGGCGAAGCCGGTACATGCGCCGGTCAAAGGGCAGGTGATCTGGCAATACGACATCACGGACGCCTCGTCCGCTCCTTTTGAAGGTTCAATCATCCAAAAAGGCAGTAACCTGTGTTATATCGAAAATGTGTACGGCATCGAACCGGTAGCGGTTGGATACGGCGGCACCAT
>JAITAH010000337.1 GCA_031284225.1 Dysgonamonadaceae bacterium
TATCAATACGGATAAATATGCCCAGTTATTGCCCGAAAACAGATATATAATTCCGTCTATGATTCTTACGATCAAGTCGGCAGATCGCCGGCAATACGGTTTGCTGCCGGTACAGGTGAATACGGCAGGTTTGTCGCCCGATACAACTTATGTCATCCCTTTGCGAATCAAAAGCGCTTCGCGGTATAAAATCAATCCGGATAAAATGAATGTGCTTTACTGCGTTCGTACTAAGAATTACTATGCTTCTCAAAATCCGACAACCGATTACGGTTCGAGAGGAACTACGCAAGGCGAAAATGCCGACGCCCCCGAAGCATTGAATATTATCAAGCGGATTGTGCCGCTTTCCAGAAACTCGATTCGTTTTTATCCCGGTCGCTTAAACTACGACAATAGAACAGCTACTATCGACGAGTTGCAGAAAAACGCAGTAATTATTCAGGTAAACAGTAATCGTTCGGTCGATCTTCTACCGTATGGTACGCTGCAAATCGAAAAAATCAACGAATATAGTACCGACAATATTTATGAAGAAATAGCGTATGGAAACTTGAAACGTTGTACCTTCTACCTGCATTACAAATACCGCACGCAAAACAATGACGGTAGTTACGGCGAGTGGATATTTGTGAACGAAAGCCTGCGGATCGACAGGAATAAAAACGAATAGGTTTTAGCAACCACCGGCTGTTTGAGAATCGGAGATGCTCAAACAGCCCTTTTATCCTTTTATCAATGATTGTGGAAAGATTTATTCAGACAATAACCGCCCGGCGAATCATCAGCGGTTTCATCTTTCTGTTTGCGTGGTATTGGTTTGCGTGCATGAACCGCTACAATACCCTGTACTATCAGGAACAGACTCAATTGTTTTTATTCAATCCCTTGTATTTTCATACGTATTGGACGCAGGTGGGAGGTATTATTCTCTATGCAGGTTCATTTTTTACCCAGTTCAGCTATTTCCCGGCGTTGGGGGCCTGTATTTACGGAGGCGCGGTTTGGCTGACGGCTGTTCTGTATAACTGCATTCGGAAGTATTACCGGCTGAATGGTTGGTATGTGCTGTCTTTTTTCCCAGCCGTCTGCATGATTTTCGCCAATGTCGATTTGAATTTTAGGCTGTCTTACACGTTGAGCCTGCCGCTTGTTTTGGTATTCTTCCGGATTTATCTTTCGCTTCCTTTGCGGTATCGGTCTGTCTGTGCCGCGCTGATGATTTTTCTGGTTTACCTGATAGCCGGCGGTAATGTATTTCTGTTGTTATTGCTGTTGTTGTGTGATGTGTTTTTCGGACAGAAATCGAGTATCGTTCAAAAAACAGGAAAGGCGCTTATTTGTACGGTTTTAAGTTTAATCATCCCCTGGTGTGCCTGGCGATTCGGATATGTCGTTCCTCTGAAGGATGCCTTTTTAGAAGCAAGTCCCTGGAATTTGTTTTACCCGAACTATTTCTATGCAATGGCTTGGCTGGCTTTCCCCGTTCTGTTGCTTGCCGGACTCGCTGCCGAAAGAAGAAAACAGACCGGAAACGCTTCGGGAAAATGGTTAAACCCGGTCAATACTCTGTTGACTATCGGATTGTTGGCCGGCGGTATTGGCTGGTCGTACAACAAACAGGCCAACCTGACGGTACAAATGAGTTATCTGCTCGAAAAAGGAGAGTGGAAAAAAGTAACCGAACTATCCTCCCTGACCCTGCCCAGCGAATTGACGTCCTGTTTCAATAACATCGCCTTGTCGAAGACCGGCGAACTGTCCGGGCAGATGTTTCATTACAACCAAGTGGGTGCAGGCGGTTTGCTGTTGGGAAAGAAAAACGGCTATTTCAACCGTTACGCCATGGGAGTTCTGTTCTATCATTTGGGAATAGTGGCCGAAGCCAAACATTGCGCATTTGAAGCCCTGGTCGGAAATTCGATTTTCAAAGAACCGGGGGCGCAGGCGCTTCGATATCTGGTAAATACATCTATTCTGCAGCGCAATCAGGCCGATTTTGATAAATACATCCGCTTTTTCGACCAAAGTTTGTTTTACCGCCGGTGGGCGAAACTGCAAAAAGAGCGCATGAATCAAGCCGTCTTGCATCCGGATGCGCCTGTCGAAGGGCTTTCTAAACCGGAGGTTTGCAAGGATTTCTTTATTAACTACAAATACATCCATTCGTCGTTGCTGTATTTGCTGGAAAGTAATCCGCACAATCAGACAGCATTTGAATACTTGATGGCATATTATATGCTGCAAAAAGATTTTGGATCCGCCAGGAATTGTCTGGACAAGTATTACGCCCGTTTCAATTACCGGGAAATGCCTGCTCATTGGGAAGAATTATTGGCGTTGTACTATCAAATCAACCGGCACATCGTGCCGACCTTGCCCGTAAGCAGGGAAACCGCCGAGCGTTACGAACAGTTCCGAATACTGATTATGGCGCCTTCTTCCGGAGAAATCAGCCGGTTATTAAAATCCCGATACGGAAATACCTATTGGTATTATACGACTTTTACGCCTGTTTCTTTATTTAGCGAAGCTACCGAACATGAATCGAAAACTATTTATTAATCTGACGGGCTGGATAAGCGCCACTTTGCTTTTCTGCACCTGTTCGAACGTTGAGGACGCCATACGATGCGACCGGGAAATCTGCCTTTTCCCTGATTATCCCGAAACGGTGATTCCTTACAATATCTGTCCGTTGAATTTCCGGATCGATACCGAAGGCGACGCCTTTCGGGTGCGCTTTGTGGCTGGAACGGATTCGTTCGAAGTACGATCGTCCGGCAACGTGAATATCCCGCTAAAAAAATGGAAACGGCTGTTGGAAAACCATCCCGGAGAATATCTGGTGATGAAGTTCTTCGTTCGAAGCGGCTCCACCGTCCGGCAATACAGGGACAAACACTTGCTCATCGCCGCCGAACCGCTGGATCCATATCTGGTTTACCGGCTCATTGAACCGGGATACGAGTTGTGGGCGAAAATGGGCATCTATCAGCGATGTTTGGAAAATTTTGAAGAGAAACCCGTCCTGCTGAATGTCCAAACGGAACGCAATTGCATAAATTGCCATTCCTTCCGCCGGAATCGTCCTGAAGACATGCTTTTCCACCTGCGCACCACGTATGGAGGCTCCGTGCTGGTCAAGAACGGAAAAGCTCGAAAGGTCGATACAAAATCGCCGGACGAAATATCAGCTGGAGTTTATCCCCGCTGGCATCCCGATGGACGCTATGTCGCATTTTCCGTCAATGCCACCCACCAGTCTTTCCATGCGGCTAATGAAAACGTGCTGGAGGTCTATGATAAAGAATCGGATATCATTCTCTTCGACACCGAAACCGGCCGGAAACTGACCGATACCGTTATTCACCGTGCCGACCGTTTTGAAACCCATCCCGAATGGTCGTCCGACGGACGTTTCCTCTATTTTTGCAGCGCTATGGCGCGTACGATGCCTCAACAATACGATTCATTGCGTTACGATTTGTTGCGTGTTGCTTTCGATCCCGCCACCGGACGTTTCGGTACAACAATCGATACGCTGCTTTCGTCGGAATGCCTGAAAAAAAGCGCCGCCTTCCCCCGTATATCGCCCGACGGGAAATTCCTTGCCGTTTGCCTGACTACTTACGGAACGTTTCCGATTTGGCATCACGACAACGATCTCTATCTGTTGAATTTGCAAACCGGAGAGCTAAGCCCCTTACAGGCAATCAACAGCGATGCAAGCGATAGCTACCACTCGTGGTCGTCCAACGGACGATGGATGGTGTTCAGCAGCCGCCGCATTGGCGGCCTTTACACCCGTCCCTTCATTGCCTATTTCGACCGCCAGGGGCATTTTCACTCGCCTTTTCTGCTTCCGCAGAAAAACCCCGAATATTACGACTTCTTAATGAAATCTTACAACGTTCCGGAACTGATTGTCGGTAAAATTAAACTTTCGTCCAGAACGTTTGAGAGGGTGGCTAAGCGCGGAAGTTAAAGAAAACGGACAGAGGCAAGATGGAAACCATTCTTCATCGCATCAAAGCGTATTTGTACAACAATCCGCTGACGACGGGTGATATTCGCGATTTCATTGCCCACGCCATTTCCGAACGCTCGCTCAACAGACGGTATTCCCTGGAAGTAGGAACGACGCAGTACGACGTCAGTTTCCTGCTGAAAGAGCCGCCTATCGTTCATGCGATAAAATACTGACCATACTCTATTCCCCCTATATATCAAGGATTTTTTATATGCTCATCTAAAAAGTCTTTAGGCGTTCGTGTGAAAAATCTTTGTATAAATGTATTAAACGGAGGCATATTTGGATAGATTTTAGATGTATTATAACAGATAACCCGCTTTTGTTGCCGGTTTTGATTGAAATTCCCCCTTTTTTGACAGGAAACAAACCCCTCGTTTCATTTCTTTACAATATCTTTGTGGAAAATGATACGCGTATTTGTATCGCAGTAAATTTTAAATCTTTTGACATGGCACAAGCACACTCAGACACGAGCCGGACAGGGCCTTTCATCACGCTGGTTTTTTTATTCTTCATTGTCGGTTTTCTGACTACGGCCAATGCCCAGTTTCAGGGTCCGCTGAAAGCCGCTTTTCTCGAAGGCGTCGGCAACCTGAAAAATACGTTTGCGACGCTGATTACCTTTTCCTGGTTCCTGGCCTATCCCTTTTGCGGCGGCGTCGGCACAGCATGGATTGGTCGCTACGGCTATAAAGGCACGCTGCTCCGGTCGCTTTTTGTGATGATTGCCGGTTTGGGACTCTTTTTCCTCTCGTCGTGGTTTACCGTGCGTTTTCCGGCGGCTAAGTTGCCTGTGGGAACAAACGTTGTGCCCTGGGGCTTTTTTATCTTCCTGCTGGGTTCGTTCACGGCAGGCGCGTCGGCTACCATCATGCAGGTAGTGATTAATCCTTACCTGAGCGCCTGTTACGTAAAAGGTACGCAGCCCGTACAGCGGTTGGCGGTTGGCGGATCGGCCAATTCCATCGGAACCACCATTGCTCCTTGGTTCGTTACCGGAATCATTTTTGGCGGTTTGGCCATGGAAGAAATCCAGGTAAGCCGCTTAATGTTGCCTTTCGCTTCGCTGATGGGAGTTCTGGCGCTGGTGGCCGCCGTTTTATTCCGGCTATCGATGCCCGACATGGCGGACACCCGGGCTATTGCCGGCGAAAAGCTGGAAAAAAGCATCTGGTCGTTCCGACACTTAACGTTGGGAGTGATTGCTATTTTCTTTTATGTAGGGGTCGAGGTTTGCATTGGCGCCAATATTAATCTGTATGCTATCGAACTCGGTTATCTGAATCCGGCTTTGATGGCAACGCTTTATTGGGGCGGCCTGTTGATCGGACGTTTAGTTGGCAGTTCGCTAAGTACGGTTTCCCCACGGATACAGTTAATGGTTACTACGATGGGCGCTGCATTGCTTACTTTGTTAGCTATCGCAACGAACAATCCTTGGCTATTGGCGGCCGTCGGTTTGTTCCATTCTATTATGTGGGGAGCCATATTTACTTTGTCGGTGGCTAAACTGGGCAAATATACATCCGCAGCCTCAGGCGTATTTATGATTGGTGTTGTGGGTGGAGCTATCCTACCGCTACTGCAAGGCGTCATGGCCGATGTTTGGGGCAGCTGGCGCTGCTCATGGTGGATGGTCGTTGCCGGAGAATTATTTATGCTGTATTACGCCCTGGCAGGTTCGCGAATTCATTTATCTGTAGAAAATAACCCAAACCAATGAAGCTATTGAAGAACCGGTTGCTTTTTCTCATCGCAGGGTTGACGAGTTTACCGCTTTGCGCTCAAATCCGTTTGACGCAAGATACTGTGCTGGAGAAAGCCATTATTCAATCCGGCCTTATCCATAGTCCTTTGCCGCTCGACAATGCCCGTTCGTTCGAAACACGGGGCTTGGCAAAAAAGCTCATATCCCGCCGGCCTTTCGACCTTTCGGAAAAACTTGTCGGATGGACACATTCCGGATGGGGACAACTGAGTTTTTCAACCGAAAAAACCATTTCCGGCGCCGGTAGCCTGAAAATGGAATTTCCGACCAGTACGAGACAACGGGCAGTGGGATCTCCCGATGACAGGGATTACGCTACCTACGGGAGTTGTCGGATTCAAAAAGATGCAGGCGGCGAGAACTGGGAATCTTTCAACCGGATAGTTTTTGCCATCTATCCTGATTGCGAAGGGGCGCGGGTGGTCAACTTGAACTTTACTTTTGAAAACGCCGGCACGCCTGCTTCACCCGATACCCATCGTCGGTCGGCATCCCATCTGATTCACTTGAAAAACCGTCAATGGAATCATTGCTTCCTGGACTTGGATGAATTCCAGCGGGATAAAGTCCTGCAAATCGGCTTTTCGTGCAGCGTCAAAGGCAAAGACCGTACCACCGGCGATCAATCGGTTTTTTACATCGACAGCATGGAGTTGCAGCAAATCGAAGATCCGGAAATCGTCAGCGGATGGTTGCCGGGGAAAAACAAAATCATTTATTCCACCACTGGCTACGAACTCCATAGCCCGAAGACAGCGATTGTCAATCCGGATGGCGCCCCTCTCCGCTCATCCTTTCAATTATTGGATGCTTCTAAAAATGTTGCCGTTTATACGGCTACCATCCGGCAGGAAAAAACGACAACAGGTTCTTTCGGTATTCTGGATTTTACCACTTTTGACCATCCAGGCGATTACCGCCTGAAATGGGGCGGAACCTTGACCCCGCCTTTCCACATCGGCGCCCGTATTTGGGAAAATTCGATGTGGCGGGTCTTGAATTTTATTTTTTGCCAGCGTTGCGGCTATCCTGTTCCCGAAAAACACGGAACCTGCCATATTGATCTTTGGTCCGAACACAACGGCCAAAAGATTTCCTACGCAGGCGGTTGGCACGATGCGGGCGATTTATCGCAGCAAACCCTGCAAACCGGCGACGTTACTTACGCCTTGCTGGAACTCTATAAAAATCAAAAAGACAAAAACAATTTATTAGCCCGGCGTCTGCTCGAAGAAGCCGGATGGGGATTGGAATTTATTCTCCGCAATCGCTATGGCGACGGGTATCGCGCCAGCAGTATGGGATTGCTTATCTGGCAGGACGGTATTTTCGGCACAGTGGATGATATTTCCTCGGTGCGGGTGCAAAATCTCGCCTTCGATAATTTCTTGTATGCCGCTTACGAAGCTTACGCCGCTATGACGGTAGATAACGATCCGATGTTGCAGGAATATCTTGCGAAAATAGCCCGGGAAGATTTTGAGTTTGCGCTGGAAAAACACAAGGCGTCCGGTTTCGGCGGATTCCTTTATCCTTACGAACACAGTTACAATACTTCTGAAAGCCAGTATCAGGCTACTTTGTCGTGGGCGGCCAGTCGGTTGTATCAACTGACTCAGGATCCGTATTTTGCCGCCCTGGCTGCCGAATCGATCCGTTATACTCTGGATTGCCAGCAGAAAGAACCGTTGAACGACAAAAACGGAACCAAAGGATTTTTCTATCGCAACCTTTCCCGGCAATCCATTGTCCATTACGTCCATCAGTCGCGCGAACAAATATATATGCAGGCTTTGACGTTGCTTTGCGAAACGCAACCTCAGCATCCCGATTACAGGCAATGGGTAGAATCAATCCGTTTGTACGGCGATTACCTGAAGAACTTGATGCCCTATACGGCTCCTTACGGCATGTTGCCAAGCGGTGTGTATCACATAGACGAATACAAAGACACTGAAAGTTTCAATCACTTGCACCTCTTTCCGCCCGATAATGCGGCGGAATTGTACGTACGGCAGGTGAAAAAAGGCGTCCCTTTAGACGGCGAACATTACCTGATGCGTTTTCCGGTAGGGTTCGGCATCTTTAATGGAAACCTTGCCGTACATCTTTCCATGGGAAAAGCCGCCGCCGTTTGTGGTAATTTTCTTAAAGATGAAGAATTACTCCGTATCGGCAAAGAACAGATGGCATGGACGGCAGGAAAAAATCCCTTCGGACAATCGTTGATTTACGGCGAAGGCTGGAATTATTCGCAAATGGACAGCTTTTCATCCGGCGAAATAACCGGCGGAATGCCGGTCGGCGTCCGCTCGCTGGACAATGAAGACGTCCCTTATTGGCCGCAAGTCAATAACGCCTGTTATAAAGAGGTTTGGGTAACATCGGCCGGCAAATGGCTGTCGCTGCTATCCGAATATTAAGTTTTTAATTGAATATCAACTTTTAATATAATTAAGATATGAAGCGAATCTTCTTCTTACTGGCAACTATGCTGGTTGTTTGCGGAACTGCGTTGATGGCTGCTCCGGCATACAAAGTACTCGTTCTTACCGAACGGGGTGGACAACACGGCGGATTTACCGATGCCGCTTTAACATGGCTGGCCGTCCGGTCGAAAGAAATGAATTTTGAGTTTACGGAAATCAACAACACAAAGGCAGTGAATGAAAAATTCCTTTCCCAATACCAATTGATTATCCAGTTGGACTATCCGCCCTATACTTGGACAAAAGACGCTGAAAAAGCCTTTATGCGTTACATTGACGAGGGGAAGGGCGGTTGGATCGGTTTTCACCATGCTACCTTGCTGGGCGAATTTGACGGCTATCCTCTCTGGCATTGGTTTTCCGATTTTATGGGCGGCATCCGTTTCCGGAATTATATTGCGGCCAAAGCCGATGCTACCGTTCGGGTAGAAGACGCTCGGCATCCGGTCATGAAAGGCGTTGACGCCTCGTTTGTAATACCGGACGACGAATGGTACACATTCGATAGAAATCCTCGCCCGAACGTGCAGGTACTGGCCAATGTGGATGAATCGACTTACAGTCCGCCTTCGGATATCAAAATGGGAGACCATCCTGTGGTCTGGATCAATCCTCACAAGGCTGCCCGCAATGTGTATTTCTTGATGGGGCACAGCAAGAAACTGTTTGATTCTGAAATGTTTAAGACCATGTTCGGCAATGCTATTGAATGGGCGTCGTCTGGAGATACAAAAACCGTACCCTATACCGCCCGTTATGCCCGGGCGCCGCGTTTCAAAGCATTGGTGTATTACAGCGAGCATGTAGAAGAGGCGCACCGTCAATTTGCCGAACAGGGAGTGGAATTTTTCCGCCGCTTGAACTACGGCGCCGGCTTTCAGTTGGACGTTACCACAACGTTGGCAGGTTATCCTTACGAAAAACTCAAAGCGTACGATGTGGTGGTAATGTTGAACAATTCGCCGTCTGTCCCGGCCGAACGCGAAGCTTTTCAAAAATACATGGAAAACGGCGGCGGATGGATAGGCTTCCACGCAGCAGCTTATAACGATAAAAACACTCATTGGCCATGGTTTGTCGATTTTCTGGGCGGCGGCGTTTTCTTTTGCAATAACTGGCCTCCGCAGCCGGCCAAATTGATCGTCGATTATCCGGCGCATCCGGTTACCAACAATCTGCCCGAATCGTTTATCGCGCCCGAAAGCGAATGGTATCAATGGAATCCGAGTCCAGGTAAAAATCCCGATGTGGATGTCTTGCTTTCGCTCTCGCCCGATAATTATCCGATAGGCATTAAAGACGTTGTCAGTTCCGGCGATTTCCCCATCGTGTGGACCAATAAAAACTACCGGATGATTTATCTAAACATGGGACACGGCGATGACGAATTTACCGATGCTACACAAAAACTGCTCTTCGTGAATGCATTCCGATGGGTAGTCAGTCAAAATAAAAACGGCGATCCGTTTAAATAGATTGAAAATATAAGATAAAAGAAGACAAACAAGATGAAAAGATTAAAAAGACCTTTTATTGTTTTTTAGTTTCTTCTTTCTCCTTTATCGTATATCTAATGTTTTATAAATCATTTATTTTATATCCTATCATAAGAATCATGAAACACATAAAAGTAACCGCATGGATAGCGATAGTCTGTCTGACCATCGCTTGCCAATCGCAAAAAATAACAGACAAAAACAGGGCAACAAAGCCTGAGGAAAAAATCGTATTGGCTTATGTTACCTCTTGGAGCCGTATAATACCCGATCCGGCTCACCTCACGCATATCAATTATGCCTTCGGGCATGTAGCCGACACGTTCGACGAAGTACGTATAAACAATGAAGATCGCTTGAAACAGCTCGTCGGATTGAAAAAACAAAAACCTTCGTTACGAATCCTTCTCTCCATCGGAGGATGGGGAAGCGGACGGTTCAGCGAAATGGCTGCCGATGCCAACTACCGCCGCTCGTTTGCCGGAGACTGTCGGCGGGTAGTAGATACATTCGGACTGGATGGAATCGACATCGACTGGGAATATCCAACGTCCGATATGGCGGGAATATCCGCTTCGCCGGCAGATAAAGATAATTTTACGCTGATGATGAAAGATATACGACAAGCCATCGGCGCCGATAAATTGCTTACGCTTGCCACCGCCGCCGGTGCGCAGTATATCGATTTCAGGGGAATAGACCCCTATGTCGATTTCGTGAACATCATGTCCTACGATATGGGTAATCCGCCGTATCATCATTCCGGACTTTATCGATCCGAACATACCGGCAGTCTGTCGGTCGATGAAGCGGTAAAAGCGCATATAAACGCCGGCGTTCCGGTACGCAAACTGGTTATGGGTATCCCTTTTTACGGCCGGGGAAGAAAAGAAACCGGCAACTTCAGTAACTATAAAAATATTATTACGCTCCATCAGTTTGAAAAAAAATGGGACGATGTAGCTCAGGCGCCGTATCTGAGTAGCGACAGTATCGAATTTGTATGCGGATACGACGATCCGCGGTCGATTGCCCTCAAATGTGAATATATAATCGAAAAAGGTATGCTCGGAGCCATGTACTGGGATTATGACGGAGATGACAGCGAAGGAACACTGCGCCGGGCTGTTTTTAACGGATTGAATAAATAAATAAGATCATACCGTAGGTTTTGCAGTCATAGCAGAGAGGCGTATCAAATTTTTAGTATGCCTTTCTGCTGATTAATATTGTGCATTTGGAACCTCCGGATTATCCGTCCTACGGTGTTGTTTGGCGAAGAAAACCGGGAAATATCTATAATCTGTTGCAACAGATTGCCTTCGGCCGGTTCATGATGATATGTCGTATGTGGGTAAGGTAGTGGTCTTTATTGTGTTTTTGGTAGAGGTGGATCACGTAGGCAAGGTTTCGAAGAAACGGATACCCGCCATACATATTCCCTAATAAATTCCGAATCCCATTGGTATGTTCCCCGAAATTTATTAAATTTGTACTTGATAAAAATAAAAAAAAGTATGGAAACACAAGTTGAATTTTACAAAATCCGCACCCTTGCGGAACGCTTTTCCGCCACCAGTGATTTTGT
>JAITAH010000383.1 GCA_031284225.1 Dysgonamonadaceae bacterium
TTGTTGAACGTGGTTTCGCTCAATGTGTTTTCGTTCATTGCTTTGCAAATCCTGTTCGATGTGAACGACGATTATCGCTCCCCGGTTTTCCGGCAATTTTTAGAACAACGAAAAAAAAACAACATAGAAACGATTATCAACAGTATTAAGATCTGATTGCTATCTTTCAAACGCTATTATACAATGAAAACAGTTATTAGTTTTATCCTTTTTTTAGCCGGTTGGGTTCCGGTAGCTTCCGCCCAACTGACGCTCGATGAATGTCGGCAAAAAGCGAAGGAAAATTATCCGCTGATTAAAAAGTACCAACTCATCGAGCAATCGAAGGCGTATAATTTATCGAATGCGGCCAAAGCCTGGTTGCCCCAATTCCAATTGAATGCGCGGGCGACCTATCAATCGGACGTTACGAAAATTCCAATCGATTTTTCGTCGTTAAGCGCTTTGGGTATTCCGATTTCCGAAATTCCAACGCTGGCCAAAGACCAGTATCAGGCTACGATCGAAGTCGGTCAGGTATTGTGGGACGGCGGGGCGATTCGCGCGCAAAAACAATTGACGAAAGCCGGTTCGGAAGTGGAGCGCAGCCAGTTGGAAGTGGAAATCTATGCGTTGGAAGATCGGGTCAACCAGTTATTTTTTGGTATCCTGTTGTTGAACGAACAATTGAAGCAAAATCAATTATTAACCGATGAATTGGGGCGAAATTTCGCTTCCATTCGGAGTTATATCGAAAACGGCATAGCCAATTCTTCCGATCTGGATGTAATCAAAGTAGAACAGCTAAATGCCAAACAGATTCGCACGCAACTCGAATCGTCCCGGAAAGCGTTTGTAGAAATGCTGGGAATCATGATCGGCGAAACGTTGACAGAAAACGCTTCGTTGATTCCGCCGGACAAGACGACGGTTCCGTCCCGCCGTCCCTGGACGAACCGGCCGGAACTCCGGTTATTTGACGCTCAAAACCGCTTGTTCGATTCTCAAAAATCCCTGATTTTATCGGGAGCAGCGCCCAAACTCGGCTTGTTTTTACAGGGCGGATACGGTCGGCCGGGACTGAATATGTTATCCGATACATTCGACCTGTTTTATATCGGCGGCATTCGACTGTCGTGGAATTTCGGCGCATTCTATACGCAAAAAAATGATTTACAGAAAATCGAAATCAGCAAAAACGCGGCGAATACGCAAAAAGAATTGTTTTTATACAATACGGATTTGGCGGTCAGCCGCGAAAATCAGGAAATCGAACGCTTGCAAAAATTAATGCAAAATGACGATGAAATCATCGTTTTACGCGAAAATATCCGAAAATCGACCGAAGCGAAAGTGGCCAACGGCGCCGCTACCGTTACCGACTTGATGCGGGAATTGACGCAGGAAAATCTGGCGCGGCAAACGAAAGCTGCACACGAAATTGATTTATTATTAGCTATTTATAATTTGAAAAATACAACGAATAATTGATATGAAAACAACAAAAATTCTTTTTCTGCTATTGGTTTTGACGTTTGCCGCTTGCCATCGTCCGAAAGGCGCATACGAGGCTTCCGGCACATTTGAGGCGACCGAAGTGATTGTTTCTGCCCAATCTACCGGACAAATTATGCAATTCGACCTGACGGAAGGGCAAACGCTCGAAGCCCGTCAAATCGTCGGTTATATCGATACGCTTCAATTGCATCTTAAAAAAGAACAACTATTGGCAAGTATGCGGGCAGTCGGTAGTCGAACTTACAATGTGGCGCTTCAAATAGCGTCGCTCAAGCAACAGATTGCCAAACAGCAAACCGAATGGCGGCGTTTTCAAAATCTGAGAGACGCCAATGCGGCCACTCAAAAGCAGGTGGACGACATTCAAGCGGCGATCGATGTTTTACAAAAACAGTTGGAAGCGCAAACCGAAACGCTGCAAAAAGGAAACAGCAGTCTGTCGTCGGAAATCGACGCCTTACAAATACAGGTAGCGCAAATCGACGATTTAATCGAGAAAAGTATCATTTCCGCTCCGGCGAACGGAACGGTTTTGGCGAAATATGCCGAACCGGGCGAACTTGCCGCCCAAGGACGGGCGTTGTTCAAAATAGCCGATTTGAATCAAATGTACTTGCGAGCCTATATTACCGCCGATCAGTTGACGCAATTGAAACTGAATCAGGAAGTCGCCGTTTTTGCCGATTTTGGAAAAAAAGAAATGACGGAATATAAAGGGATTCTGACCTGGATTTCGGACAAAGCGGAATTTACGCCCCGCACGATCCTGACAAAAAACGAACGCGCCAACTTGGTCTATGCGGTTAAAATTGCCGTTGAAAACGACGGATTTTTGAAAATAGGCATGTACGGCGAAGTCCGGGTGGCCGATTAACCGACATTCATGATAATAACGATTAAAAGGGCAAATGATGGGGATAACAACAAAAACGGAAAGTTTTGCGGCGCTCGTTTCTCAAGTAAACAAAAGCTTTGGAAAAGTTCAAGCCTTGAAAAACGTTTCATTTGAAGTCCGGCAAGGCGAATTATTCGGATTGATCGGTCCCGATGGCGCCGGAAAAACGACGCTGTTCCGTATCCTTACCTCGTTGGTTTTGGCCGATTCGGGAAACGTTTTTGTCGATGGATTGGACGTTGTGAACGAATACAAGCTCTTGCGGAAACGCATCGGCTACATGCCGGGACGGTTTTCTCTCTATCCCGATTTAACGGTGGAAGAAAATCTGAACTTCTTCGCCACCCTTTTCAATACCACAATACAGGAAAATTACCGGTTAATAGCGCCGATTTATCGGCAAATCGAACCGTTCAAAACGCGCCGCGCCGGCAAACTGTCGGGAGGAATGAAACAAAAATTGGCGTTGTCGTGCGCGCTGATTCACAAACCTTCGGTGTTGTTTCTGGATGAACCGACCACCGGCGTGGACCCTGTTTCGCGCCAGGAATTTTGGGAAATGCTCCGGCTCTTGAAAGCGGAAGGAATCAGCATCGTGGTTTCCACGCCTTACATGAACGAGGCCAATCTTTGCGATCGAATCGCGCTGATCCAGCGCGGGGAAATCTTATCGGTTGCCGCGCCGGAACAAATTGTAGCGCAATTCCCCAAGAAATTGTATCGGACGTCGGTGGCGGAAGGCGAAAGCCATGCGTCGCTCCTTCGGGAATTGCGGGAAAATTCGGCGGTGGAATCGGTATTTATCTTCGGCGAATACCTGCATGTAACATTCAAGGACGATCGTCCCGCGCTGGATCCCGCCGGCAAATTAGACCTTTCGATCGCCGCTTTTACGGAAATAGCGCCTACCATCGAAGATTGTTTTATTTATTTAATGAGTCGATCATGAATCCGGTTATCGAAACCAAAAATCTCGTCAAGCAATTCGGCGATTTCATCGCAGTCGATCGCATCACTTTTTCGGTGGAAAGGGGAGAAATCTTCGGTTTCCTCGGAGCCAATGGCGCGGGAAAAACGACGGCCATGCGAATGTTGTGCGGATTGAGTATTCCTACTTCCGGACAAGGCTTTGTGGCGGGTTATGATATTGCCCGGCAACCGGAAGGCGTGAAAAAAAGCATCGGCTACATGAGCCAGAAATTTTCGCTGTACGAAGATTTGACCGTTAAGGAAAATATCCGCCTGTTTGCCGGCATTTACGGGATTAGGGAAAAGGAAATTGTACCGAAAATGGATAAAACCTTATCGACGCTCGGATTATCGGCCGAAAAAAACAGCTTAGTCAAGGCTTTGCCCTTGGGATGGAAACAGAAATTGGCTTTTTCGGTAGCGATTTTCCACGAACCGCAAATTGTTTTTCTCGACGAGCC
>JAITAH010000035.1 GCA_031284225.1 Dysgonamonadaceae bacterium
GCAGGAAGGCAAATACAATATTTCCGAAATAGCCGACATCACCGGCTTCAGCACTTTGTCGCATTTTTCGACGAGTTTTAAGAAGCAGTTTAAAGTAAGTCCGAGTGAGTTTTGAAATACGGTCCTAACCATGTTTCATCCCCGCAAACCAATGCTTAAACTCCCCTACCCTCGCCTTACTGACCAATATCCGCTCTGGTGCAGCCACATTCAGATTGACGGACAACTTGCCGCCAAACCATAACGACAAGTCTTTTACGGCTTTGTGAGCAATGATGTATTGCCGGTTGGCACGGAAAAACAGTTGGGGATCGAGTTGTCGCATCAAATCGTCTAAAATCGTATCCATATAGTACGTACGACCGGCGAAGGTAACGGCTTTCACCATTTTGGCGTCGATATAAATATAGGCAATGTGATGAGTTGCCAAGGGAATTAATTTGTCTTTTTCCGGTACTAAAAAGTAGGATTTGCAAGGCGTCGCCGCTTGTTTAATGCCGGTCAACAGTTTATTAATCAATGCTGAATTATTATCGGGATGAAAGGAGAAATTTCTGTATTTGTCGATCGATCGTGCCAAATCTTTCTTAACGATCGGTTTCAGGAGATAATCGATACTGTTCACTTCAAAGGCTTTCAAGGCGTATTCGTCGTAGGCGGTCGTGAAAATCGTTGGACAGGGAACGTTTGTCTTTTCAAAGATAGTAAACGCGGAACCGTCGGCTAAATGAATGTCCATAAACGCCAGATCGGGCGGCAAACCGGTTTGAAACCATTCCACACTCTCGTCGATGGATTGGAGTACCGCGACAATCTGCACATCGGGACTTACTTCGCCGATAAGCGCCTGCAAGGCTTGCGCCGCAACAATTTCATCTTCTATAATAATGGCTTTCATACAATTAACGGTATCTCTACTTCAAACGTTCCGCCGGCGTTTCGGATCAGGATTTCTTTGTTCCAAAGCAGGCGGTAGCGTTCCGACAGATTAGAAAGGCCGATACTTTCCCCGCTTTCCGCATCTTTCTTGGGCTGAATGGGATTGGAAATTCTTATTGTCGCTCTCTCCGACGTGGAAAATGTGATACAAAGCGGCTTCCTGTTACTGACCACGTTGTGCTTGATAGCATTTTCCACCAAAATTTGCAGACTCAATGGAACAATGTTGTACGAAAAATACTTTTCATCCACATTCCGAATGAATTGCAAATTATCGCCATAACGAATCTGCATCAAACGGCAGTAGGCCAGCGTGAATTTCAGTTCCTCTTCTAAAGTAATGATTTCCTTGTTCTGCAAAGTATAACGAAACACGTACGAGAGTTGTTGTACATATTCCTGCGCTTTGCCGGCGTCGGTTTGTATCAACGAATAGAGGGTGTTCAGCGAGTTGAAAAGGAAATGCGGATCCACCTGATTTTTCAGCGCCATGAAGCGGGTTTTCATGTATTCGGATTGCAACTTTTCATTTTCCAATGCCGTCTGTTGCTGTTTTTGGGACAGATACATCAATTGCGAAGACAATATCACGACGACGGCAATGAAATTATCGCGGAACAGACCGCCTGCAATCGCCCGGGTAGGATGAGGATTGATGAAATCCTCGAACCGCATCTGTATCAGCGAACAAACACAACTGAGAATGGCCGTACAAACCAAAACCACCAGAATACCGTATATGATTTTCCCTTTCTGAGAAAACCATTTATGTTTCAGTATATGGAAATTCAACACATACAACAGGAAAGTTACCACAAAATTAAAGAAAAAACGAAGCAGGGTGATGTCCAACCGGAAAATATGCCTGACCTGCTCATCCATCCGTGCCGGCGGTTTGCCGTAGAAGAACATGATCAAGAAAAGCATGTTCATCAACAAACTGATAACCAGAGCAAGCAAAAACGCATTCCGGTAGTTGAGCGAGGATTTTTGTATGTTTGAACTTTCCATCGTGCAAAATTAGATGAAAAACTACAGGATTCCAAAGGAGAGGAATAAAAAAGCATTCGTGTATTTACCTTTTTTATCCGCTTGTGTATATTTGAGAATTTTTATGTAATTTCACATTTGAATTGTTAATGCACAATTTGCTTTATCAGAAAAAGCGTTCCTACTATTTCATCAAAGATCGTCCTGTAAATCAACAATAACGGCATCATTAATTGCAACTAATATGAAAACAAAAATTCCGGCAATCATCCTCTTCCTACTCCTTTCGCTCCCGCTTATAAAAGGGCAGAATTACACCTACATTCCCTACGTTGAGGAAGATATAGACGTACAATGGAGTTATGTCCGTGTAACGCAAATCGGCAGCACGGTAGAACAAGAGTATATAACCGAATACAGCAACTATCTATTAAAAGGCGATACGATCATTAATGGAGTGAAATACAAAAAGTTACTATCCGGCTGCTCCGGAGAGTACATCGCCGCCTTGAAGGAAGTCGATAAAAAAGTATTCATCAAGGAAGACGATAAGCATGAGCGGCTCTTGTACGATTTCAATCTGAAAGAAGGCGATTCGATGGAAAATAACGGACTGTCCTATAGGGTTACAAAAATAGATACCGTTCGCGTGGGCGATACCGAAAGGAAGCGTTTTAATTTTGAAAATTTTGACGTCTGGACGGAAGGAATCGGTTCTCTCCACGCTTTCTATCCGTTACAGCCTTACGCAACCGGCTATGAAGCAGAGGAAATCAATTACCAAAAGAAAAACTCCGAAATTGTCTATAAAACCGATCAATGGTATTTCAACGAAAACGAATGTGGATTCACTCGCATTCAACAACCGGCGCCTTCGGAAGATTACGCTGTCCGTATAAGCGAGGATGGCATATTTCTTCGTTTTTCCACAAAAGAAACAATACAAATCAGTCTTATCGACACGATGGGCAAGAGGTATTATCAATCCCCGTTTTTCTCACCGCAAACGACGGAATACAGAATCGGTTCAACCGCATCTTTTCCGAAAGGAATTTATTTGCTGAAAGTCTTTTATCAAACGGGAAATCGAATCAAGATCAGTAAAATTATTTTGCATTAACCGCTATTTCCGCCTCACTCGTCTTCCGTTTCAATCACCCGAAACCGGATTTTCGCTACGCTCATCGCCGTAAATATACCGAAAGCGTTTTCGATGGCGCTGTGCGGATTGGCCAAATCCGTCGAACTGATGCGCTCATAAAGATCGACATACTCTTTGTTGACGCGATAGACGTAAATCCAGTAATAGCCGGCGGCCATAAACTCCCGCGAAGTCGTCGTGTAGCTGTCGCCCTGAAACGGTTGCATCATCCGGCGGCGGAACTGCGTACCGCCATCCATAGACGGCATATCGGACGAAGCCGGACTTTCGATGTAGATCTGATAATAACTGTGGTTGGGGTCGTCCCATGTCAGTTTTATGGCGGTGGTGTCTGCTGTCGTATCCCAAAAAGAATAGGACGAGGCGCGGGTAATGGACGCCGGCTCAATCGACAAGCGAGTTACGGGTTCCGGAACGGAGGTGGAAGCCCTTATCTTTTTTCCACGATATTCAAACGACAACGCATAGTTCTGAAGTCCGCGAATGGTATCTTCGCCCAGAGGCAGGGAATAGGCTCCCGAAGAAACTTCCGTCAGTTCCCGTTCGTTGATGGTCAATTTCAATCCTTCGATGGGGTTGGAAAGCAGATAATCGTCCTTCAAATACACTTCCATGCTGTACAGCTTGACTGTTATTGCAGGGCTGCCTTCCTGTAAATAGCTTTCTACAATGGGCGTATCCGTAGTAATGTCATACGTCATTAAGTTTTCCCCGCAAGAGGCCGTTAATAAGGCTATAAAAATAAAAATACCGTATTTCATCACATTCATTATTATTTAAGTTGTATGCTTAATGTAACATTCGGCGTAAAGCCCAGCAGGTTGATATTCGTTTCCGTGATGCCGTAGGCTTCGTCATACGCATATTCCTTGTACCAGACGTTGGCACGGTCATACACGTTGAACAGCGAAACGCTGAGACTCGACTTAACCGTTTTGATAAATGATAAATCGTACTTCGCCAGCAAATCCAAGCGATGGTAGGCCGGATAACGGGCGTTGTTTTTCTTATCGACCGCAATAAAATTCATTTCGCCGCCGTTCGGTACGCTGAGCGTGTAACCGCCAATGGGTTCGGTAAATGGTTTCCCGGTAGCGTAAATCCAAGTAGCCGATAGTGTTAAATCCCGTCGGGGCTTATAGGTCAGCACGGTTTTAAATTCGTGGGTTACATCCTGATTGGCGGGAAAGTATCCATCGCCGTAAACCGGAAAATGATAGCGGGTTTCTCCCAGCGTGTAACCGATCCAGCCGGTCAGTTTGCCGTATTTCTTCTGTAGAAGGAAATCAATGCCGCGCGAATAGCCTCGGCCGTTGTAAAAAAACTCCTGATAACCGCTGTTGTCAATAAAAGAGGGCGCAAAGCGGAGGGTGTATTCGCTCAGGTCGTACAGTTTTTTGTAATAGGCTTCCACATCGAAAAGATAATCGTTGGTTTCGTAACTTCCGCCCAGTACGAAATGGGTGGAGCTGCTGACAGGAATTCCTTTATCGTCGGAAAGTAGCCAGATGTCCCGGCTTCCGGCGGAAATATCCTCGCGCACAATGCGGTTGACAAACTGCTTGTAATATCCGGTGGACGCTTTCAGATTCAATCGTTTATTGATTTTGTAGAAAATCTGAAAACGCGGTTCGGCATATACTTGGGAGGTTACATCGTAATACGATAGTCGGAGGCCGGGCGCCACCGTCAATCGGTCGCCGACCGTCCACTTGTCCTGAACGTAGGCGGAAAGCAGGTTGCCTTTGTTTTGCATATTTAAAATACTTACGGTGTCGCCTTGCGCATAGCGGTAATCAATTCGGTAATTGGAATACGTCAACCCGAATTCCAGTTTGTTTTTCCCGTTGATTTTGTATTCGTTATCGAATTTCAGGGAATAATCCCACAAGCGGTTTTGTTCATCCGTATTTTGATTGAACATCACAGCGACATTGTTGGCGGCGCCGCCGCTGCTGGAAGTGGTCGTGTTGTTTTGCCGGTCTCGCAGACTGTAGTAATTGGAAAACGAAACGAGAAGATTTGAATACAGCCGGTTGTTCCAGTTGCGCGATCCTTTCAGGCTGCTGCCGATATTGCCCCAGTTGGTTTTGTCGGTAAGGCTTCCGCTCATAAACGAGCTGCCGAAACTCTCGCGGGAATTATCGAGGACGTCTTCGCCGTTGAAAAAGCTGAGGGAAACAATGTCGCGCGGGGTGGGATTGTACGTCAGTTTGGCGTTGAGGTCGTAGAAATACGATTCCGGCTTTTGCTGGTTGCGCTGGTTGAATCGTCCGCCGGGACCGCCCATGGACGATTGTGAATTTTCGGAGTAAACGCTGGTAAATTTGTCGTACATAAAGCTTTGGAACGAGCGTCTTCCGGCTATAAAGAGCGAGCCTTTTTCATTCTTGAACGGCATTTCCAGAAATGCATTGAATCCCAGAAACCCGACGTCGCCGCCGGTATTGAACGATTTGTCGTTTCCTGTTTTGCCGACAATTTCCATCACGCTCGATAAACGTCCGCCGTGCTTAGCGTCGAAACCGCCCTTGTGCAACTGCACATCTTTCACGGCATTGGTATTGAAAGCGCTGAAAACGCCCATCAAGTGTTCTTGGTGGTAAATCGTAAATCCGTCATAGAGCACCAGATTTTGGTCGGGCGTACCGCCGCGCACATACATACCGGCAGACGATTCGTTGGCGGCGGATATGCCCGGCATCAACTGAAAGGTACGAAACAGGTCTTTTTCGCCCAACGCCGGCAGGTCGGCAATCTTGGCGGCGGTGGTTTGGATAACGCCAATAGATAATTCAGGGATTTTCAGCACGTCTTCCCGTTCCTTTACGATGACGACTTCGTCCAGCGCATTGATGGCCGGTTCCAGTTCGACAAACAGGTTGTTCGTCTTAATTTCCGGAGATAAATAAAAATATTGCGTTTCGTAACCCAGATATTTGAATACCAGCGTTTCTTTGTCGGACGGAACATTGTACAACGTAAAATACCCGTCGTTGTTGGTCGTTGTCGCTGTGGTGGGAGATCCTTCTACGTGCACAGTGGCAAAGGGGAGAAACTCGCCGTTGGTATGGTCTTTTATTCGGCCGGTAACGGTGATATTTTTTCGGGTAGCATGGCCTTCGTAGCGTTTATTTTCCACTTTGGTTCGGTTCTTGGGAAGGTTTTTGGTCAGGACAATGCAATAAATGCCGCTTTCGTCGATATAATAAGACAAGTCCGGAATTTTACGGAAGATAACATCAAATGCTAATTGCCGTTCGGTGCCCAGATACGGGTAATCGAAAGAATAATTTGCCACCAACGTCGAATCATACTGGAGCGTAAAGCCGTATTTT
>JAITAH010000130.1 GCA_031284225.1 Dysgonamonadaceae bacterium
ATGCAGCTGGTAGCCTGTACGCTCGGCGCCGGTTCACAGCGGATGGGGATTTGGAAATAAATATCCTGCTTGAATAGAACGACAGGCGCAGCTGTAACGGTATTCAAAAAACAGTATTAAGCTTGCTCATAAGCAGGGGGTCAATCGAAATAAAATTTACAAAATTTAAATGTACGCCTTCATTTCCTGTTTACAATATTCCAATATTTATACTTACCTTTGTGTTTTTATTTCAAAATCAAATAATACAAAGAATGAAGAAACATTTTTCGATTGTCTTCTCCTTTCTGTTTGCGGGAATCGTAACGAGTTCCGCCCAGGATCCTGTTTTTAATACAGTAAAAAACGAACTGAACCGGAATTTCAAAGTATTAAGCGCTCAACCGACGCCGGCCTATTACGGTTTTGTCCGCTTGGACGAGCTGCAATCCATTCATACCAACGCCAGCTTGGGACGATTGAAACAGGCGGCTACGCTCAATTCTCCTTCGCAAATTGTAACGGCCTGCCTGCGCGTGGGAAATTATACGCTCGATAACTCCCACGAATTACGCGAATCGGGCGGAGGCGCTTTGGGAGCCAACGTTCGAGGTAATTATATTCCCTGCGAACCCAACGACCGCATGTTACGACATTCTATCTGGAAACAAATGGACGAGTTATACAAAGAAGGCATTCAAACCTACGAGCAGGTAAAAGCCAATCTGGCCGCCAAAGTGAAGCAGGAAGATACATCGCCCGATTTTTCCCGCGAACCGGTAACTAATTACTACGAAAAGCCGCTGACATGGGCGGATCTGAATATCGACCCAACCGTATGGGAAGAAAAAGTTCGAAAATATTCGGCAGTCTTCGACGAAAACGACGACTTGAACGAAGGTTCCGCCTCCTTTTCCGCCGGTTGGTCGCGAATCATTTTCGTGGATACGGAAGGTCGGGAAATGGCGCAAAATACCGTCAGCTTGCAACTGTTTATAGCGGCGCATACGGTAGCCGACGACGGTATGTATTTGCCCTTAATCAAATCGTGGCGAGTGTCTTCGCCGGACGAATTACCTTCCGATGAAGAAGTGTTGCAGGCCGCCCGCGAAATCAGCGCTACGCTTTCGGCCTTACGTAAAGCGCCCGTAGTTGAATCGTTTACCGGCCCGGCCATTCTTTCGCCGGACGCCGCAGGCGTGTTTTTTCACGAAATTTTCGGACACCGCGTCGAAGGGTCCCGCCTGAAACAGGAAAACGACGCTCAAACTTTCAAGAAGAAAATCGGAGAGGCCGTACTGCCGAAACATCTTTCCGTTACTTTCGATCCTACGCTCCGTTATTACGATGGGAAACCGTTGACCGGTTATTACGCCTTTGACGACGAAGGCATTCCCGCCCAAAAAGTCGAAGTAGTGAAAAACGGCGTTCTGAAAAACTTCCTGATGAGCCGGACGCCTATCGAAGGGCAAAGCCATTCCAATGGACACGGACGAGGCGGTATTGGCTATTCGCCGATTTCACGCCAGTCCAACATGCTGATCCAAAGTACGCAACGCTTTTCCGATGAGGAATTGCTCAAAAAACTGCGCAAAGAAGCCAAAGCGCAAAAAAAGGAATACGCCTACTATTTCAAAGAAGTTTCCGGCGGATTTACCAATACGAGCCGCTACTCGCCTAACTCGTTCAATGTTACGCCGTTGATCGTGTACCGCATTTATACGGACGGGCGCCCGGACGAACTGGTACGAGGTGTCGATATGGTCGGCACACCCTTAGCCATGTTTTCCCAAATTGAAGCCTGCGGCCAAGGCTACGCTATTTTCAACGGAATTTGCGGGGCGGAATCGGGGTCGATACCCGTATCTTGCGTAGCGCCCGCCCTGCTTGTCAAACAAATCGAAACTCAAAAACGGCCGAAAGACCAAACGCCCCCTGTCCTGCTGCCGAAACCCGAACAAACTCCGGTCCTTGCTTCTCTACCGGCCGATACCGTTATCATGGAAGCCATCAAAAAAGAAGTCCACCGCAGTTTAAACGGCTTGAAAATGGACGGATTACAATCGCCTTTCTTCATCTCATACGCCATCGGAGACATCCGGCAACTGTCGGTTACCGCTTCGTACGGCAGTTTGCTAAACTCCAGCAGTCGGCGTTCCCGCGCATCCAACGCACGCCTGTTGATGGGCGACTATTCCTGTACCGACGAGAATTTTGAAGGAACCGCCGGCAGAACCGCCGGATACGACGGTTCGCCCGTTATCGACAACGACGAGCGCGGCCTCCGTTACACTATCTGGAAAGATTTGGACGCCATCTACAAAAGCGCCGCCGAAACCTACGAACAGAAAATGGCCGCCATCAAGCAATTGAATATCCCCGCCAAAGAATTGGAGTTGCCCGATTGGGACCAGGCGCCGGTCGTCCGCCTGCACAATTTACCGAAACGGACGCTGGATTTTAATCCGTCGCAATACGAAGAATATGCCCGAAAAGCTTCGTCCGTCTTCAATGAATACTCGGAAATACTGGAATCCGACCTGAGCATTCAACTGTTAGACGTAACGATTTATTTTTATAATACCGAAGGCAGCGAATTCATCTATCCCTTGTCTTTCATATATCTCGATGGCTCGGCAAGCGGAAAAACGGAAGAAGGGGAAACCCTCGTCGACAGTTTCGATTTTGTTTATGCCGATTCCGACGCTCTGCCGCCGGTCGAAACCATGCAGGCCGAATGTCGGAAATTAGCGAACCGCCTGATCGAGGAAATCCATTCCCCCAAATTGAAAGAAGCGTATTCGGGGCCGGTTTTGTTTGAAGGCCTGTCGATACCTATCCTGTTTTACGTCAGTTTTTTCGGCGGCGACGATATTTCTTTGATTGCCGAACGCAAACCGCTCACCGCCACCGGTTTTTCATACGGCGGAAACAGCATTGAAGAAATGATGGGAAAACGAATCACCGCCCGCGAAATCACTATCGAAGACTTGACCGGTACTCCGGAATACAATGGCGTAAAATTACTGGGTTATGCGCCGATCGATGCGCAAGGCATTGTCCCGCCTGCTCGGCTAACATTGGTCGAAAACGGCTTGCTGAAAACTTTGTTGAGCGATCGGATTCCTACTCCGAAAGCGCCTCATTCCAACGGACACTCGTTATTAAGTCCTACGATGGATAACGGTATCAATGCCGGCGTGATTCGCCTGTCGGATACGCGCACAAAAGAGTATGCCGATTTAAAACAGGAATTACTGAACCGCGCCCGGCAAGAAGGCTGCGATTATGCGTATATTGTCCGGGAAATATCCGGGAAATATCCCCATTTGTTGTACAGAATCAATCTTGACGACGGTTCCGAAACGCGGGTGAGGGCGGCGGAAATCAACAACCTCGATGCGCAACTATTCAAAAAGATTATTGCCGTTTCTAACAAAGAATTGATTCATAACGACATTGTCGGAAATTTACTGACAACCATTACTCCGGACGCCATTTTATTCGACGATATGCAAATCCAGAGCGATCGCATCGACAATTTCAAAAAGGCGCCGTTAGTGCCCCATCATCTTTCGAGTTCGACAAACGAGAAGGAATAAGGATGTTTTTCATCGGCGGGACAGGCGATGCGGTCAACTTCCCGCCATTCCCGGTAATCGATGGCGGGAAAAAACCGGTCGGCTTCGGGAAATGCAGCATGAATCTTCGTCAAATACAGCTTATCGGCCGCCGGCAAAGCTTGCCGATAGACTTGAGCGCCGCCGATGACGAAAACTTCTTCCTCGTCCATCGCTTTCAATAAGGCAACATCGAAAGAAGGACAGACAATCGCCCCCGCAATCTCCAACTCCGGATTCCGGCTGATAACGACATTCGTCCGGCGAGGCAGCGGGCCGTTGGGCAGGGAATCGAACGTTTTTCGACCCATAATAACGGTATGTCCCGATGTAATTTCCTTAAAATGTTTCAAATCGGCCGGCAAATGACACAATAACTCATTGCCTTTGCCGATTTCGTTGTTTTTGCCGATGGCGGCGATAATAGATATTTTCATAAATTTTAATTTATGGGGACAAAAGTACATTTTTTTTGCAAAAATCATTTATCTTTGCCGCCAAGACACATCAAAAAAATGAAAACACTCTTCCTGTCCTTTTTCCTGTTGATTGTTTCATCAGGCGTTTATGCTCAAACAGCCGGCGGTTCTGTCCGCGGACAAATTGTCGATTCGCTTTCTCAGGAAACGATTCCGTTTGCTACCGTCCGAATTTTCAGCGAACAGCAAACCGCAACGCCCGTTAAGGCCGATGCGACGGATGAAAACGGTTATTTCAAGTTCGACCTGAAAGCGCCCGGAAAATATGTGCTGAATGTCGAATATACAGGAAAAAATGCCGTTTTCAAACCATTTGAAATCGAAGAAAAGCAAGACCTCGATTGTGGCAAAATCGCTCTGTCCGACAATATTCAATTGCTGAAAGAAGTTACGGTTACCGCTCAAAAAGCGCTGGTAAAAATCGATTTAGATAAAATTGTCTATAATATGGAAGAAGATACCGAATCGAAAACCAACAACTTGCTCGAAATGTTGAAAAAAGTACCGATGGTAACGGTCGATGGCGAAGAAAATATTCAGTTAAAAGGCTCGTCCGATTTCAAATTCTACATGAATGGGAAACCTTCCAATTTATTGTCCAGCAATCCGAAAGAGGTTCTGCGAAGCATGCCTGCTCATACCGTTAAAGACGTCGAAGTGATTACGGATCCGGGAGCCAAATACGATGCGGAAGGCGTTACAGGCATTATTAATATTATTACGAAAAGTCAGTCGGCGTTGGGCGGTTATACCGTATCGCTCAGCGCGGGAGGTAATTCGTTGGGCGCTCTCTTTGGAAATACCTACTTTTCTCTGAAATATGGAAAAATTGGGTTTACAGGCAATCTCGGCTATAATTTGTTTCATCAACCTCCATCAACATCGACCAGTTTCCGCGAAAATTACAACAACAGCGACAATCATTTTCTTACTCAAAACGGACAGAACAAAACGAAAGGTGATTTTTTAATGGGCTCCGGCGAATTCAGCTACGAAATAGACACGCTCAACCTGTTGAATGTGAATATTGATCGGCATGGCGGGAATTTCGACCTTCACCAGTCGTCGTTCACTTTCATGGAAAATCTTAACCGGGAAGATGTGTATCAATACAATCAAACCAGCGATGGAGCGATTTCGCAATCGGGAATAACGTTGGGCGCCGACTATCAACGGAGTTTCGCCGTAAAAAACCGCTTATTGACCGCTTCGTATAAACTGGATTCTTATAATAACGATCAGAACTTCGACTCCCGAATTGATCCGGTACTGAATTTCAACGAAAACCGGAATCGCCAATTTTCTTTTGCCGATTCGTATGAACATACGTTTCAGGTGGATTATACGACTCCTTTCGCCCAAATTCACACTTGGGAGGCCGGCGCCAAATTCATCCGGAGAATCAATAAAAGCCACAGCGGCCTGTCGCTCTTTCTTCCCGACGACGACTGGTCGGACATTGTTTCGGACAACGATCTTTTCCGGCACATCCAGAACATTTGGGCCGCTTACGCCGGATACAGCATAAAATACAAGCAGTGGGGATTGAAAACCGGCTTGCGTTACGAGGGCACAACGCTGGACGCAAACTATCCGCTCCATACGGATATTAATTTTAGGGGGGATTATTCCAATCTGATTCCTTCCGTAACCGCTACCCATCTGTTGAAACAGGGACAAACGCTTCGGGCGGGATATAACTTGCGCATACAACGTCCGGGAATCTCGTACCTGAATCCTTATGTCAATACGACCGACAGCAATTATATTCATTTTGGAAATCCCAAGTTAGATGCGGTAAAATATCATAATTTCAACCTGAATTATAACCTGTATTCTCTTAAATTTACGATGAATGCCAACCTGTCGTACAGTTTTTCCAATAACGGCATTTCCGAATTTTCATGGATCGACGATTATATCAGCAAAGCTTCTTATTTCAATCTGTTGAAAGAACACAGGTGGAACGTGTCTTCTTACTTGAGCTGGACGCCCATCCTGCAATTACGGATTTTCGGAAACGTGAGCGGTATGTATAACCAACTGCAATCCAATCGAGAATCATCTATCCGCAACCATGGATTTTCGGGCAATTTTTATGCAGGCGCTCAATATTCGCTGCCGAAAGAGTTTGTAATATCTTTGAACGGCTTCAGCTCCACGCCGTCCGTTTCGCTGCAAGGGCAAGGCATGTCGTATTTTTATTACAATCTATCGGCTGCCAAGAGTTTTTTAAACAAGCGACTGAATATCAGGCTCTCGGCCGCCAATATCTTTCACAGCAATCTGAATTTCAAGCAAACGCGGGAATCGGACGATTTTTATTATCGTTCGGAATCCAGCAGGCGCATGCAGCAAATCAGCCTGTCTGTTTCGTACAGTTTTGGCGAAATGAAAGCGCAAATCAAGAAAGCGCAACGAACCATTCAAAACGACGATCAAATGCAAAATGCGAGTTCGGAAAGCAGTACGGGAGACAATCGTCCAACGACCAATTGATGGGCGATAAAGTCGGTCATCTCCGGCGGGCAGGTTTAGCGATTCCGTTTGGTTTCAAACCTCCGCGGCTACACCGCCACCTCCCCCTTGATATGCGGATGCGGGTCATAGCCCGTTAGCTTAAAATCTTCGTATTGGAAATCGAAAATGCTTTTTATTTCCGGATTAATTTGCATTACGGGCAAGGGTCGCGGTTCGCGAGTCAATTGTAACTGAACTTGTTCCAGATGGTTGGTATATATGTGGGCATCGCCTAAGGTGTGCACAAAATCGCCTTCCTGCAAACCGGTTACTTGCGCCGTCATTTTTAACAGCAAGGCATACGACGCGATGTTGAACGGAACGCCGAGGAAAATATCCGCACTGCGCTGATAGAGTTGCAGGGATAAGCGGCCGTCGGCGACATAAAACTGGAAAAAGCAATGGCACGGCGGCAATTTCATTTGCGGTATATCGCCTACGTTCCAGGCGCTGACAATGATGCGGCGCGAATCGGGATTCGTTTGAAGGGTATGGATCGCTTCCGAGATCTGGTCGATATATCCGCCGTCGTAATCCGGCCAGGAGCGCCACTGGCGGCCGTAAATCGGGCCTAAATCGCCGTCGGAATCCGCCCATTCGTTCCAAATCTTTACGCCGCGGTCGGTCAGATAACGGATATTTGTATCGCCTTTCAGAAACCAAAGCAGTTCGTAGATAATGGATTTGAGATGCAATTTTTTGGTAGTCAGCGCCGGAAAGCCTTCGGCGAGGTTGAAGCGCATCTGGCGCCCGAATACGCTGAGCGTGCCGACACCGGTGCGGTCTTCCTTTTTTACGCCTTCGGCGAGAACGTGCCGTAATAAATCTAAATAGGGTTTCATGTTGTAGTATTATTAAATCGACTGAATACGCTTAGCGGGAGTTTTCTGCCTGCTTGGTCCGGCAAATAGAGTTCGCCGGATTCTATATTCCTTGCTTTCGGGAAATAATTTTTAATCAAATTTTCGGCAACGAGGGAAGAAAAGCCCATGGAGTAGAGGTTGAGGAGGCAAAAGCCGCCGGCGTCGTCGAGCAACCGGCTAACGGCTTCCATCAGTTCGGCGATATGGTCTTCCAAGATCCATTTTTCGCCGGCCGGACCGCGTCCATAAGCCGGCGGGTCGAGGATAATGCCCTGATAGCGACTGCCGCGTTTGACTTCGCGTTTGACAAATTTCAGAGCGTCTTCGCACACCCAGCGGACGTCGCTTAAACCGGAAGCTTCCATGTTTTCGCGCGACCAGTTCAGGACGGGTTTTACCGAATCGACGTGGGTTACGTCGGCGCCGGCGGCTTTGGCGGCTAAGGATGCGCCGCCGGTATAGGCAAAAAGATTCAATATTTTACTGTTTGGTTCCGGTACGGCTTCATAAATATACTTCCAGTTCGCGGCCTGTTCGGGAAAAAGACCTACGTGTTTGAAAGCCGTCAATCCCAGTCGGAAACGAAGGCGTAACGACCGGCAGGCATAATCGACAAACCATTGTTGCGGCATTCCGGGTTTGAGTATCCATTCGCCTTTTTCGGCGCCTTCGACGCCGGTTTTTCCTTTTTCTTTTTTGAAACGGGCGGCAGTCCGACTTTCCCATTCTTTTTCGGAAAACGCTTTTTGCCATACGGCCTGCGGTTCCGGCCGGCGCAGGATGTAGCGTCCGAAACGTTCCAGCTTTTCGTAATCGCCGGAATCTATTAATTCGTAATCAGGCCAAGAAGATGGACAAAGCAATTGCATACGGTATTTTTATGCAAATGTAGTTTATTTTTGGTGAAAACTTGAGTTCGGAATAAAAAACATTCTTTTATAGCTTATATATCAATAGAATACGAGATGCGATTTTGCCTAATTGGGTATTCGAAAAAAACCTGCAAACGCGGGATGACGGGCTTGCGCGACAGTCTAAATAATGCCCGGTTCAGGGCATCCATGTCAATAGAAAAGGATGGAACGGGATGCAACCCCATACGCCGTAGGCGTTGCACAGCAATGGAATGCCGGCAAATCTATACACGTAAATTTACGATGCATGTTGCGTTTTTTGGCCGGTTGAATCAATATGCAACCTCTAACGAGGTTTTGTTGTGGCGGAGATAATGCTATTTCTATTGACATGAACGCCCTACGGGCGAAAGGCTTTTTGTGGTGGGAAAATGCCGATTTTCTATTGACATGAAGACCCTATAATGGGCAAGGCGGATGGATTCCGAAGGAAATGCGAGAAAACGCACGGATTGTTTAAAATGCCGATAGGGCATCCATGTCAATAGAAAATGATGAACGGAACACGAACCCGCTACGCCGTAGGCGTTGCACAGCAATAGATGAAGACAAATGCATACACGTAAATTTACGATGCGTGTTGCGTTTTTTAGCCGGTTGAATCAATATGCAACCTCTAACGAGGTTTTGTTGTGGCGGAGATAATGCTATTTCTATTGACATGAAGACCCTACCCGGCGGGTGGCTTTTTGTGGTGAAAACGCCGATTTTCTATTGACATGAAGACCCTATAACGGGCAAGGCGGATGGATTCCGAAGGAAATGCGAGAAAACGCACGGATTGTTTAAAATGC
>JAITAH010000131.1 GCA_031284225.1 Dysgonamonadaceae bacterium
CCGTAATACAAATCAAACAAAAACGAATCGGTGATGATGTCGAACATATTGATGCGATCGACGTAGATATTTTCCACCACGCCGCCGCGTCCACGTTTGCTCTTGAAGCGCAATCCCACGTCCGTGCCTAAGAATTGGCAGTTGGTAACGGACACATTCCGCACGCCGCCCGACATTTCGCTGCCGACCACAAATCCGCCGTGCCCTTTGAATACTTTGCAGTTATCGACGATAACGTTTTCTGTGGCGCGCGCTCGTTTTCGGCCTTCGGCGTCTTTTCCCGATTTCAGGCAAATCGCATCGTCGCCCACATCGAACGTCGAATTAACGACAAGGACGTTTTTACAGGATTCGATGTCGATTCCGTCGCCATTTTGCGCATAAGCGGGATTGCGGGCGAAAATACCGTCCACAATCAGGTTTTCGCACAGCAACGGATGGATATCCCAGTTGGGCGAATTTTCAAAAAGTACGCCTTGCAGCAGTACGTTTTTACATTCAATCAGACTGACCATGACGGGGCGGAGGGCGCCCGCTTCTTCAAAAGGCCACCACACATCCGGCGTTTTCAGCAGGCCGCCGGAGCCGACCACCTGATTCCAGTACCGTTCGGTAACTTTATCCCGCTTCAGCGGTCGCCACGCTTCGCCCGAACCGTTGATGGAGCCTTCGCCCGTAATGGCAATGTTTTCCAGATTGCGGCCGGACAAGGGCGATTGGCAACGGTAGGCGGCGATTCCTTCATACGAGGTTTCGATAACGGGATAAGCGCTTCGGTCGGTGGTAAACAGAATCAACGCCCCTTTTTCCAGATGCAAGTTGATGTTCGACCGGAAAACGATAGGCCCTGTGTAAAAAACGCCGGAAGGGACAATCAACGTGCCGCCGCCTTTTTCGGACAGGTCGGCCATCGCGTCGGCAAAAGCTTGTGTGTTGAGTTGCACGCCATCGCCAACGCCTCCGTATTGCGTGATGGAAACTTCACGCGAAGGGAAAACCGGCAACTGAACTTTCGGCATTTCGAACGGTAAATGTTGGTAGAGATAATCGTAGGCGTATTTGCCTTGCTTCTCACACGAGAACAGGAAGAAAATTGCACACAGGGGGATGAATCGTTTTAACATGAGGATGGACTTTTTATTATTGAATTAAACTGTTCAAATACATTTCCAGATGGGTATAAACCGGACTGAGTCCGTAAGCGGCGTTATCGCCGGCGTCGAATTTATCGAGGCCGTTGGCGTCTTCCCAGTCGTCGGGCATTCCGTCGTTATCGCTATCGACGGGCGCCGGTAGAGACGACAGTTCGGGCCAACCGCCGACTTGCGACTGCGAATCGATCAGTCCTTTATCGCCGTAAGTAAAGGCGCCGTTGCGAACTTCGTCCGTAATTCGCCGGTCGATCGCGTCGCGCACCAGACTGGCGCCGGCATCCTGCAATACGGCCTCGAACGCTTCCTGAGCCGTGTGCCGCGTAAAAATAGAATAGGCAAATGATTGGTCGCTCCGGCAACGTTGATACAGCGAATCGGTTTTGGGTTCCGTCCGGTCGATGCCTTCACGTTCGATGTAGCGTTTATAATCGACGCCTTCCCAGTTATTGGCGGTAACGGCCGGGTCGCCGTCCATAACGTTTCCGGTGATGTAAAACCTGCCGAAATCGTGGAACCCGTTACCGTCTTTGCTTTGCCATGCTTCCAAAATCCGGTGGCGGACAGTTTTAGCGGTAGCCGGCCCCGGTTTATAATAGTTGTTGACTAAGTTGTATTGTCCGTTTTCGCCGGCGTAACTGCTGTTGAATCCCCAGTTGTAAATCACGTTGTTACGGAAATCGGCGATTTCGGTCTCTTTGGTTGATTCGTGATAACGCGCTCCGCAAAAACGGGGGTTCCGGCTGCTGTGATGCGCCAGCAAATTGTGGTGGAAAGTGGCTTTTTTGCCGCCCCAAATACCGCCGTAACCGTGTGCGCCTTTTTCATGCACGCTGTTGCGCAAACTTTCGGACAGGATGCACCATTGCAATGTAAAATACTCGTTGTCGTAAAAAGACCCACATTCGTCGGTACTCCAGCTCAAGGAACAGTGGTCGATGATGATATTTTTCCGGCGGGCGCCGCTCAGTGCGTCGCTTTGCGAATGTCCCTGATCGCCCATGCGGAAACGCATATAGCGGATAATGACGTTGCCGGCTTGAATATTGACCGGATGATTGGCAATACAAATACCATCGCCCGGAGCGGATTGTCCGGCCAGCGTGAGGCTGTCGTTGTTAATCGGCAAAGGCTGTTCGAGGAAAATGGTTCCCGAAACCCGGAAAACAACGGTGCGCGCACCGTGCGCCTGAATCGCTTGACGCAAGCTTCCGGGGCCGCTGTCGTTCAGATTATCGACAAACAAGACTGTTCCGCCGCGGCCGCCGGTGGTATATTGACCGAACCCTTCGGCGCCGGGGAAAGCTAAAAGCGGATTGATACCGGCTTCCTGAGCGTATGAAGTTGCATACAAAAACAGTGCGAACAAAAGTAAACTGAAATGTTTCATATTCTGTTATTTAATATTATCAATATAAGTGATTAACTGCATCATGTGATGGATATACGCGGACATGGAAATACCCAGTCTCGGCGTTTCCATTGCATACGTAGAGGTATCGTATTCGTCGCCCACCCGTGTGGAAACGTATTGGGTTTCTTCACTTTTCGGCAAATCCGGAACTTCCTTGTAAGGATTGGAAGTCATTGTCAACGGAACGAGCCAGCAACCTTCTTCATTCAGACTGTTTATGACGTCTGAAACCGTTTGATTTCTCGACGGGAAGGGTTTTCCGGAATAGTATTTCGGTAGCGGAACATCTTTCCCGTGAAGGTAGGCGGATGCTTGGGTCAACTCGTTGACCGGTATTTGTTTGATTTCTTCGTAAGCCCTGCGTAATCCGGCAATATGGGCGGAAGCGATGGAACTGAGGTGCGTTACCGTATTCCGGATATCCTGATCGAAATAGTAGTATCCGTTGGCCGTATTGCTTCCTTTCCGGTGAATGTATTGGGGAATGCCGGTTTCGGCGTCGATATAACGGGGGATTAAAATAAAAGAAGTATCCCGTAGCGTTCTGCCTGAGCGTTGCACTTCGTCTTCCGGGAGTTGGATCGATTCGAGAAAATCAATAGCGGCCGGTATTCCCGATAAGAATTTCGGATTACCCGTCAGGCGATAGTATTGGGTGAGCAAGTCAATCATTTCCATGGTAGTAGAAGCATTGATGGCCTGAGGTTCGTAGGAACGCGCATGCGCCGGCTTCAGGTTTTCCACAAAATATTGATCGGCCCAACCGGAATAGGGCGGCTTGTTTTGCAGGCGAATCAGTAAATCCATGGCGCGGTCAACAGGTTCTATAATACTGTCCAAACCGATGGCCTGACGGCATTGCAACAAAAACTCGATGTTTTTCAGACAGACATCATCGTTCAAGGTAATGAAAGAGGTGTAATCTGCTTTTCCCAGAAAAGCGTGATCGTACATCAAAGGGTAACGTTGAGGCCAGCCGCCGGAAGGATATTGACTTTCCAGAACAAACCGTATGACGTTGTCTAAAGCGGGACGGAAAGCGGGATCTTTCTTTTCTACATACATCCGCAACAGGAGTTCTGCCGCGCAAATGGTTCCGCCGTCGTCAAACGTGGCATTGCCGTAATAATGTTGAAATTCTTCCATCCGCCAAGCTTGCCGGCCGATGGTGGCATACCATTGTTTGAGGGAATTTTCGCCGGCATCATCGAACATATAATTCCATCCTCCGCAGGGGAGTTGCGCTTTTATCAGGGCGTTGGCCACTTCGCAGGCGGCTTGATAATAATATTCGTCGCCGGTAGCGTGGTAAGCGTCCAAGAGTAAATGCCCCATCGAACCTGTGCCCGGAGCCTGTACCCAACCCATCGTCGGATACGCTTCGAGTTCGCCCCAGCGGCGCGATAAATCGGGCAAATATCCCCAGACATAGGCGCCTTTGTAGCCGACTTTTTCCACCATGAAACGGGTGGCTTTCTTCATCGTGGCCAGCGCTTGCGCGCGATTCGGCGTTATGGTCGGCGAAGCATTGTTGTTGTATCGAACGTCAACCGTATCCGGAACTTCACAAAGCGAACCGCCTGCCAGATAAGAAGCCCGGTCTTTGGATGGATTTTTCCGGAAGGAATAAACCACCGCTTTTTCGGGATATTGGGTGCGGTATTCGCTCACCGCGCGATAGACGGCGTCGAAATCATCCTCGCCCACGTCCATAATGCGGGCGTATTGCCTTTCGGTCAGACTGACGCCTCCTTCGGGCGCGTACAAAGAACCATCGGTGCGGTAATGCCATTGGCGGATTTCAATAATATCCAATAAACCGGCATAGTGCGGATCTGATAAAATGGCGTCGGTTACGTCTTTTGTGGCTGATAGCATGGTTTTGACGTCGCGCCGGTTTTCTTTTTCCCATTCGTCGATAACGTCCAACCAAAATTTGACAAAATGAGCAGGGCCGGTAAATTCTGCGCCTAAATGATGCACTACATTACAATTTTCACCCAACTCGTTCAGGTATTTCCGGATATTTTGGCGGTGGAATTGGGCTAATTTTTTATTGTTTGTATCGTAAAACAGGTTGGCCATAAAAACCCGTTTATCGCCTGCGTAATAGGTGTTTTCGGGAAAGTCAAGCGCATTGATATTATTGGCTGTTCGCCAAGGATAATCCGCCCAGTGCGCGCCTTCTTCAATAATGTTGTGTTGCAGGTAATGATCCTGAATAAATAAAATTCCTTTGCGGTCGGCAATGTCTGCAAATTGTTTCAGACGAAGCCAGTACCAAGTATTGTATTGATTCAAATCGTATTTGCTCAAACGGTCGAACGCTTCGCCTTCGCCGCTGCGACTGAAAGGTTGTTCATAAAAAGGCGCCCAAACGTCGGCGTCAACCCTTCGCGAACGGCCATGATCGTCCCGCCGGCGTTCATACCACAAAGCCGGAAAATGATTCAGGGCGACCACCTTCCGGCGGTTCAGGTATTCGGCAACGGAATCCAGATCGTCCGTCAAGCCTTGCCCGGTTCGTCCGGGGACAAAACGCGAGAGATGGACTCCGGCGCTTTTTATACCGCTCGGACGGGTATTTCCGCGCCAGAGGGCGGTGCGTTGCACCCGTCCCGATAAGGGTTTGCCGTCGAGCATGATTCGTCCGTTTTCGATGGTGATTTTCCGAAGAGACGCGTTTTCCTCGGTCTTCTGAGTATTTTTGAAAGACAAAGCGTCGATATCGTTGAGTTTGGGTTTGGATACAGGCAGCGGATAACGTACTGTAATCGTATCAATCCATTTATCCATAATCAGTTCGGGTATTTCCGATCGTTGATTCATCAAAGCCGTGTAAACCGGGTCGGTTTGTTCAAGTGGCCTGTCGTGCAAGGATAAAATCTTGTGAGATTCTTCCGATTTTTTTCCGGTTCGGGCTTCCAGCTGCGCGTAATAAAAGCTGGGCGGTTTCAGAAATGTGCGCGGCATTTCGTGCGAACCGTTGCCATAGCCTTGACCCCATGTTCCGAAAGCCCAGTTGTGCGCTCCGGGAGGATTCGTAAGGTGAAGTTGAGGTACGCGACATTCCCAGCAGAGGGCGTTGGCGCCGCTCCAGCCGCCGCCTTGTCCGTCCACATCCAGATAAGCGATTTTTAAGGCGGAACCGTCCACCGTTACGCGGTCGAACAGAACGCCGGATGACCATCCGCCGAGCGTTCCGCTGAAACTGTAAGGATGATAGGAATAACATTGTACAAAAGCGTTCGGGCCGGGGGTAGTAAACCCAACGGAAAAGTCGTGATACCCATATTCGGCGTAACAGCGTTGGAAAAGCGTTTGCTGTCCCGAAGTTTGAAAAGCGTAACGGCGGTAGCCGCCGATTTCTCCCACCGGAGTAAGACTTTTGCAATCTTCCACCGTAAACCGGCGTACACTTTCCCAAAGGGCGACGATGCTGCTTACAAAGGATTGTCCGGTTACGCGGCGAATCCAGCCGTCTTCGGCATTTTCTACGGTAATGGCCATCCAGCGATGGTTTTCGTCTTTGGTGTTTTCGGGGTTATATTCCGATACGCAGCGCAGATTTTCCACGCCGACTTGCCGGATGCGTCCGTTCCAGCGGTAACGGCTGACAAATCCCATTCCGTAGTCAGCGGATAATGCGTGAGTTAAAGGGACGTCTATGGCGATGGCATCCGGATGAACTTCGGTTACGGTACGTTCCCAACAAAAATCAAAATCGCCGGGCGTCCAATGCGTCAGTGGATAATCCACGTAAAAACCGATTTTATCGGCGCCGATGTCTTGCAGCCATTTTTCCGTCGAGGGGCGAGTGATAACAATTTTATCGCCTTTTTTGAATGGATGATTGGCAGGAAGCGGAATCGCCGTTGCGTTCAAAGGCAGATATTTTCCGGTAATGGGAATGCTGTCTTCCGTCGTCTTATCATTTGCACCGGCGATGCAAATCAGCGTATTGCGATCTTTGCCCGTACCCAGAAGGATCGTTCCATCGGTTCCGTACCCGCTCCCTCTGAGCACAACGCCCGATGCGTTTATTCTCAGGCTGCCTTCGATCCGGTATAATCCTTTTTCCAGCAGGACGGCGCCCCGGAATCCATCTTGTCCGGCGGGCAAAGCGCTTACGTAGTCGATAGCATTTTGGATACGTTCGGTTGCATCGCTTGCTTTCCAGACTACTTTTACTTTGGCGGGGATAAAAGGAATTTCTTTTTCCGAAGCTTCGTAACCGCAGTAGGAATAATCGGGAATCCGGTCGCCGTTTTCAAAAACCGTATAAACCAATTTCCCTTCGGGCGAGATCGTTAGGGATTGACCGGAAGCGGCAAATACGATCCCTAAAAAGGTCAATATGAAGAATAAGTAACGCATCATTTAGTCTGAAAATCGGATGGATTTCCCTGAAAGGCGCACCAAATCGGGTAAATCGTAGTAGTTTAACACTCCGTAAAGCACATTGGAATACATATCGTATTGCAAGGGGCCGGCCAGATAGTTTTTCCATGTGCGGACGCTCCGGCTGATATCGGCGGATGCAATCCGATCGTCCAGAAAGGCGGCATGAATCCCGGCAGGGCCATAAATCCCGTTGGCCCGAATTTGTACCGGATGTCCTTTGAGTTCTTTTTGCGTGGCGCAGAAATCAACGATTGTCAGAATATCCTGTACCCGTTGTCCCAAGATGGGTTTTCCTGCGTGCATGGAAATCATGGCGTTGCGGTATTCAAAATTCCAGTATTTGGCATCGTTGTAGAATGCGGGGTCGATGGTTTCGCCCAATCCCCGCAAATCGGCGGTTAGCAAAATCGTTCCGTCGGAAATAGCGGCTGTCAGAGCGGTATATTCATTCAGGAAAGCATTTTTTCCGGCTTCTTGCAGAATCAGGCGAATGGGTGAATTTCCGGTAGCTTTGTCGGGAATAATTACTACGCAAGGAACCGGCATTTCACCTTCCCGGATCAATTGGAATTTGTATTGTTCATAGTCCCGTCCGGGAGTCTGTTGTCCCGGAACGATTGTTAAGGGAGCGGCTGCGGATAATCCCAACAGTTCTTCGATTTTCTTTTTCACAACGGATTTTTCGTTTAACAGGAACGCCCGGCGTTGCGTTTCCCGTGCATCGGCTGTGCGCAGGTTTTCATCCATGACACTTTGGGCTTGAGTCATAGCGGTATTGACTTGTTGCGTGGGGGTGCAATAAAGTTGGCTCATCTCTATCCGTTCGGGTAGCGCCGGTACGAGAATATCTGTTTTTCCGGTTAGCCATTGGCGAAACCAGCGAATGAGGCGTTGTTGTTTTTCAAAGCCGAGTCCGTGTCCGGTTTCGACCGTCAACATATCCGCACGTTCGGGAATGTCTAAGACGGCGTAAGCTTTTTTCAGTTGGCTAAATCCTTGTTGCGCTCCCCATAAATCGACGAAATCGTATTTTCCGGAAAGGATCAATACCGGTTTCGGTGCGGCCATCAAGGCGAAATCGGTTAATTCCAATCGTTCCCGTCCTTCGTAGGGAATGTGCTGACATCCGTCGGACGCTCCTTGCAGTTCCAGTGTTCTTTCCCGTTGCGAGAAAAAGCTGCATATTGCCGCTACTTGGATGCGTTCGTCCCATCCGATAAAATAGGCGGTTTGTGTGCCTCCTCCCGATGAACCGAAGACGCCGATCTTTTCGCCGTCGATTTCGGGACGGGAGAGCAGTTAGTCTAACGCTCGGTGGTTATCCCAACATTCTTGCGCCGCCAAAGACGTGCCTAAAAGGTTCAATCCGGCATTTAGCAACGTATGTTCGGTTGTGGCGCCGCGGGTGAGCGCATTTCCTTTTTCGTCGATTAATTGCAGGCGTTCGCCCTGTCCGATGGGATCGACGACAAGGACGGCAATTCCGTTGAGCGCCAATAAAGCGCCTATCGGCGATTCCGAAATTTTACCGTGAATGCCGTGTCCGCAAAACTGGATGGCGGCGGGGATTTTTCCGGTGCGATTGACAGGCAAATAGAGATTCGCCGTTACGAAACGCCCGGGAAGGCTTTCAAAAAGAATATTTTCGATGTGCAGTCCGGGATAGTCGAAAGAGGAAACTACTTGGGCATTCAGTTCTTTTTTGTCGGGAAATGTCCCGATGATGGAACGGTAACGCTTCCGGCAATCATCGACATACGCTTGCATCGCCGCTTTGGAAGCCAACGCTTTGTCGAAGGCTTCATTACGTTCCAGATACTGTCCGTGAACGGTTCGCATCAGGTAGGAATTGTAGGCCAGCGAATGATTCCAAGGGAGCGCGTTGAAAGAATTTTGCGCGACTGTTTCCGGAAAGGCCGGCCACAGGCAAAGTCCTGTCAAAAAGAGGATGGATCGAATGATTTTCATGGGTATTGCGCTTTGATGATTATTCCTGTATGATTGTTGCCGGCGGTTTTTATCCAGAGCCGGCGCGTTGATTCGTCGTAAAACCAACCGGGTTGTTGTTGCGCATCGGTCAATGTCGGTTGTTCGCGAAGCGCTTTTCCGTTTTCGGAAACCGTCGCCGGTTTATTTTCCAGCAAGGCTTTTATCAGATAAGAATACGAAGCCGGCGTGTATTTGCCTTCGGGTTTGGCGGCGGCGAATGTCCATTGATGGGATGTTTGCTCGCTGGTAAAGCCGGTTCGCGAAAAAATACCTTGACTATAATCCATTGTTTGCCCATCGTCTTCATACAATTCGTAAGAAGACTTCCCCGAAGGATAAACATCCAACGTAATGACTCCCACCGGGTACTGATCGACCCATTGCATCGGAGGTTGCATCGGAATAATGGCGCCGGCGCGTACATAAATCGGCAGGACTTCCAACGGCGTCAGGAAGGATTTGTATTTCCTTCCGGAAATTTTCTCTCCTGTTTCGTAATCGAACCATTCGCCGCCCGGAAAATAAACGGTCTGGCTGAGCGCCCCTTTGGTTGTTACAGGACAAACCATCATCGAAGGGCCGAACATGTATTGGCGTGTCAGCGTATATGTGTTTTCATCCTGCGGAAAATCCATGACTAAGGGCGATAGAATGGGTTTTGCCGAATCGTACAACTCCCGTTCGGCGGTATAGATATAGGGGAGGAGGGCGTAACGCAGTTGAGCGTATTTGCGAAAATTCTCCAATGCCGCTTCGCCGTACGTCCACGGTTCGTGATAACGCGGATGGTCCATACCGAACAACAGGGCGATGGGCGAGAACATGCCGAACTGACACCAGCGGATATACAGCTCTGCATCGTAAGGCGAATATTGCTCGAATCCGCCCATGCAATGCGTCCAGTTGCCTACGCCGGATAAGCCCATATTCATTCCGGCCGTAATCAACGGTTCAAACCATTGCCATTCGCTGCCCCAGTCGCCGGCCCAGATATAGGGATACCGTTGAATACCGGCATACCCTTCGCGGGTATGTGTTAAGCCGCGCAAACCGGTCTTTTCCTGAAATTTGCGGTAAGGCGCTTCGGCATACGCCAAGGGAAAAAGATTATGTAATTCGGCAGGCCGGTGTCCGAGTATTTCATCGACGCCCGGTTGGGGGATGAAAGCGCTGCCGACGTCGGTTTTGAAAAAGGACGCTCCGATGGAAACGACTTTTTGCGCCCCGTTGTCCCACCACCAGTTGACGGCGGCGGTATCGAAAAAATTGACTAATCCTTTGAACAGCGTATTGGGTATCAGGATATCTCCTTTTTCTACGGCTTGATCGAGGAGTTTCGTCTGCCGGCCGTTATCAAGAATGGAACGAATATGCAATCCTACGGATTTAACATTCTCCGCGTATAAATCCCGGAACATCTGTTCGGGATCGAGAAACGTTTCGCGCCACTCGAAGGTACATCCGCCGTTTCCGAACGTCGTGTTGAAAAAGCGCCACGTCGAATCGAGCCAAAGTAAATCGAAGGGAATGCCTTGGGCTCGCAAGCGCCGGGCAAGTGCTACCGGATAGCGGTCGTCGGTTTCGGATTCGTATTTCCAAGTGCCACCGGCGTAAGTGCCGATGTGCAGTCCCATAGCGTGGCGCGGCAGCATCGGCGATTTTCCGGTTAAACCGGTGTAACGGTTGATAATAGCATGTAAATCGGGGCCATAAATAAAATAGTAGTCCAATTCTCCGTTGGCTGCGCTGAAACTGTATTCTTCCGGCGAAGTCCAACCCATATCCCATGTATTTGGAAAAGCCGTATGGAAGAAAATACCGTAGCCACGCGTGCTTAGCATGAGCGGAACCGGGCAATAGTTGGCTCGCAGGATGTCTTTTCCACCGATGGCCGGTTTTGAACCGCGTCCCAATTCGACGTTCAAATAGACTTGTTTGCCTCTTTGGTCTAAAAAGTCCATCCGTTCGCCGAAGCCGAAAAAATGCTCATCGGCGTTCAAGGCGACGGTATTGCGTACCGAATCGCCGGTAAAACGCGGAGATGACCGTTCGTTGTATAGCGTTTTTCCGTTTTTATCACGAACATTAATCGCCAAGGAGCTTTTGGAAACGGAAATTAATAAGTCGGCGGTTTCATAACAGAGGGTGTCGGCTTGTTCGGTAGCGGTTACGACCACTTGCGGAAAATCGTACCGGCGCACCATCCATGTTTCGTTTTCTCCGAATGATTTTGCCGGACTGCGGCGAATGCGGAACAGGGCGGAGTTGCAAAATTCCAGCCGGAGAACTTCGCCGACGCCGGAAATCTCAATGTTTGACGCCGGCTCGCTCGGCGTAGCGTGTGCGTGTCCGAGCAAACAGGAAAGTAATAAAATCGAAACAAAGAGCTTTTTCATGGTGGCGTTATTTCATTTGAATGGTTTCCAACCATTTTTCCAGTAATCCTTTCCATTGGGAATGATATTCAAAACTCGCGTTCATGCCCCAGCCGTGTCCGCCGGTTGGAAAAATGTAGAGCGCCGCAGGGACATTGTTTTGCTTCAAAGCGGTGTAAAAATCCGAACTGTTGCGCGGGGATACCGTCCGGTCATCATCGCTCAGAAAAAGCGCTGTCGGCGGCGTTTGAGGCGTTACCTGTTTTTCATTGCAGAATTGGTTTATCAATGCTTTATCAGGATTTTCTCCCAACAATAGCTTGTGTGAACCCGCATGTGAAATCGTTGGATCCATGCTGATAACGGCGTAAAAAAGGATAGCGAAATCGGGACGGGTTATACTGTCGGTAAAATGAGTCGCCGCAGTGGCCGCCAAGTGTCCGCCGGCTGAAAATCCGGCTATTCCGACTTTGCCGGGCGCAATGTTCCATTCTTTACTGTTTTGCCGGACGATGCGTAAGGCTTGCTGTGCATCGCTCAGAGGCACGTCGCTGTGTTCGTTGGGCATGCGGTATTTGAGAACAATGCCTGCAATGCCGAGACTGTTGAGCCATTGGGCAACTTCATGTCCCTCGTGGTTCATTGCTAAACGGGCATATCCTCCGCCCGGACAGATAATAACCGCAGCGGTAGGTTGGGTATGTTGAGGCAAATACACATAAATCATCGGGTCTGTAACAGAACCGACTCTTCCGTTTTCCATTTCAATTTCATTGCCGGTCAGTCCGTTGGTGTTCGGCGCACCGTCCGGCCATAAAGGAATTTCCAAGGCTTGCGCCGATAAAGTCATACTGGTTGCCAGAAATGTGAGAGAAACAAACATTTTTTTCATGGGATATCTATTTTTATTGTTTTACCGCTTCTTTGATCAGATTATACAATAATTGTTGACCGACAATATTGGCCGGATTATCGGCGGCGGGGTTGAATGTTTCCATCGCTTCGTTCATCCCGTCGATATCGACCGGAGCGTGATTTTCGACCGCTTGTTTCAGGCAAGCGGGAATATCCAGCGTGGTAATTATAATTTTTCCCCGGCCAACCGGAATCAGGCTCAAGGCCGAATATACTTCCTTGCGATGGTCGGATACGCAACCGACCACCGTTTCGCCGCTTCCTACACGTAAACCGATTCGTCGCCGGTTGTAGGCGGCAAAACATTGGTATTCCCAATTGAAAGCGTTGTCGGCGGGTAATCCTTCAAATACAGGATGGGCGCGGTTGAAAAAGTTACCGCCATACCAAGATCGACCCAATTCTTTGGCTCCGCGAAAATCGAGAACCTCCTTATCGGCCAGAAATTCCGCCCAGCGCACCGGGTTATCGACGATGATTAATGCGCCTCCTTTTTGCACCCACTCAATAATATCGCTCATTCCACTGCCCCATTGTTGCGGTTCAAAAGCGCCGGCTAAGAGGTAATCGCCTTGGGGAATGCCTTGTTTGTAAGGTTTTACATTCAGACCCATCCGGCGCATAAACGTCGTAAGGAGACCGGTTGTATCGGCCACGAGGCCGTTAGCGGGAATACCTTGCAAGGCAGGCTGCACGGCAAAGATTTGATCATCCCCTTTTACTGTGGCGTTTTTGGCTGCTTGGAGAGTCGCTTCTACCGTAGTGTATCCGGCTGAGAGGATCGGCAATTTCCAACCGGTCAACAAGTTTTCGCCATAGACCGTTCCGCCGCTGACTTTGACTTTTTTCGTCATGGAGGCCGTTGTTTTCCCGGAAGCGTCTTTGGCCGAAACCGTTAAAATAAAATTACCATGCAGATTTTTTTCGTTGACAATATAAATGTCCACAGTGGTGGTATCGCCTGCGGCCAATACTTTCCGGTTGAGCTTGACGCTTAGGAAAAGAGGCGTGTTGTAACGGGCAATCAAGTCGGGATCGCCTTTCGGATTGCGGTAATTATCGACAATGCCGGAATGGTTTTCCAACTTCATGGCTTCCCAACCGTTGACGGCATAACCGTCCACGATGTTGTTGATGCGGATGTTTTCAATAATTCTTCCTTGATAATAGAAAGCGACATTTCCCATCGCTACCGTTAAAGCATCGACAGTCGGAAAAGCTTTGTCAAAACCTTGTTCCTGTATGAAGCGGTCGTAAGCATCGTACCAAGCCAGATAGTCGGCGGCTTCCCAACCGTTGAATGTTTTTGTTTGTAAAAGCGTTGAACGGATTTTTTCCAAGCGAGGCGGCGTACCGATAGCGCCCTCTTCGCCCCAATAGACGATTTCCGGTTTATTCTTACTGTAACGCAAGTAATCGTTCGGATGGTTATATAAATGGTCGTGATAGACGCCCGGCCCTCCGGCATGATGTTGATCGTACCAGCCTGCATCGTAAAAAGTAGTGTCGTAAGGCGCCAAATGCAATTTGAAATGAGCGTCGGGAATTCCTTCGGGATTGGCGCCGTTGCAGGAATTGTAATTGATTTGACGAGTAGGGTCTAATTGATGTGCCATCCGCATTTCGCGAAAATCTTCGGCTTGCGGATTAGCTCCCCGTTCGTTGTGTAAATTGTAAATCGCCAAAGAAGGGTGATTGCGGTCGCGGCGAATCATGCGCGCGAGTTTTTCGTTGCGGTAGTCCACGTAGAAGCGCGCTTTGGGATCGTTACTGTCCAGCCGGTTGGCCGGGTATTGATTGCCTCCGGGTTCTTCCCAAATCAGTAAACCACATTCGTCGGCATAATTCATTACGTTGGTTTGACCGATGGCGCGGTGAAAACTCAGCATATTCAGACCCAGTCGTTTGGCGGACAGAATTTGTTTACGGGCGTATTCGTCCGTCGGGAAAATTCCGTTGTCGGGCCAGTAGCCCCACGAAATGGCGCTACGTAAAACGATGCGCGTTCCGTTGAGGTAAAATTGCCGGTCGCCGTTCACCGTTCGCACTTCAAACCAGCGGAAGCCGAAACGTTGGGTCAGCCGGTCGTCCGCCAGCGAGAGGGAGAGTTGATAAAGATTGGGTTCGTCCACACTCCAGCATTTGGCATTGGGAACCCGGATTAAATACGAATGAGCGCTTTCGCCTTCCGGAATTTGGGGGATGAGCGATTCTTTGGCATGCACCCTTCGCCCGCTTCCGGATTCAAAAATTTCAATCAGTAATCGTTGGTTTAGAGCAATGCTTCCGGACTGGTTTTCAACCGTCAAATCCACTTCGATTTCCTGCGGATCGGGACGGTTTTTGATAAAAATATTTCCGGTGAAGATTTTTTCAGTCGCTTGCAGGCGAACAGGGCCGGTAATTCCGCCAAATCCATGAGAAGGATTGGTATCGTAATCGCCCCAAGTATAGATTTGCGAATCTTTCCAGTTGAAATTTCCGTTAGGATCGGTGATGCGGAAAGCGATTTCGTTTTCCGCTCCGGTCATCAAACAGGAGCTGAGGTCTAAATCGAAAGGCGTACTGTTGACCACATCGTAACCCACGAGTTTGCGGTTGACGAATATTTCCGCCCGGAAACGGACGCTGCCTACTTGCATAACGATCCGTTTACCTTCCCACTCGCGGGGGATAAATACATGAGTAGTAAACCACGATACGCCGGCATAATTGCCGCTTATACCGAAAGTTTGCCCGTTTCGTCCCCAAAAATATTGCTCTACCGTAGCCGGAAGGGATATTCCGGCGGTATCGGGATGATGGAAAACAACGTCCCAGCCCTGTGTCGGCACATTCGTCGGCAGGGTTTTTATATCGACGGGAGGCAGATAGAGGATTTCCTTTTCCCAAGGCGCAGCAGGATCAAGCGTGATGTTCCAGCCTGTTTGCGACAAATCAATATTCATTCGCGCTTGTGCCGAAGCATCAAACGCGATGAATATCAAGAGAACGAAACGAGCAAATTTCTTCATCCGGTTGATTTATTCTTGTCTGAAACCATAACCGTTGGCAAATCCGCCGGTAGCAATCACGTTGGGTGTGAATGGCCACAAATAGATAGGAGCCTTTACATAGTCGTAATCTAAGAACAGGTATGTGTAATACTCGTCATAATATTTTACTAAGTCGGCGCCCCAGGCTGTTTTTGCGTAACCGTCGGCCTCTAATGCGGCTGCTTCAGCTCCGTTCGGATCGATATAATTGAATAACCCTTTAATGGCGACATTGGTTTTCGGATTAGCAGAATATATCGGCGTAGCCGATTGCACGTTGTATTTTTCCCAATCATCGTTTTGACCGCGCCAACTCGGATATAATACCGGATTGCTTTCCTGTCCATCCGGACATTGTGCCGTCAAACGGAAACCGTACTGCGTTTTTGCATCCACCATCTTTGTCCAAACATAAGCCGAAACGGTGTTGCCGTTGGGGAAAGTATAATACCCGTTGGCTTGCAGACCGTCAAGCATTACTTTCGTCATATCCTTGATGGTTTTGATGGCTTCGGGCAAAAATCCGGTGCGAATCAACGTCCAACGCCGGTCGCCTTCGCCTGCAAATTCAAAACCGCGTTCCTGAATAACCGCTTTCAACGTGCTGCCGCAAGCGGTAATGAAAGCGTCGGTATTGGCCTGACCGGCAGGGAATGAGCGTTCGCGGATTTTTTTGATGTACGTTTTAGCCGTGGCATCGTCGCCCGTAGCGGCGCACACTTCTGCATAAGACAGATAAACTTCCGACATACGCAAGTAGGGGCCATTGATACCCGAAAGCCGTTGTTTGGCCACATAAGGATTGGCCATACGGTTTTCGTCCCATTTATTGACCGAAAGACCGCCCCCATTAGAAACCGAACCGGGTCCGAAAGGAATCAGTTTTTCAAAACCTTTTCCATCGCTGCCGGTTAAGGATACGCTGACGTCGCGGCGTTTATCTTTCGGATCGAAGATTCCGTAAAAGAACGCCGGATTGATGCGGGCTTGTCCATAACTTTTGCAAGGATAACCATTCGAGCTGCCGCCTGCCGACGGGCGTCCCATTGAATACGGACGGGCGTCGTTGCCGTTCCCTTGTGTCATGGCGTATTCGTAAATAGATTCGTCGGCGAATGTCAGGTTGTTCATTTGCTGGAAGAAATACTGGTAGGGATTATTGTAAACTCTACCATTCGCTTCGGCGCTGCGCGGGTCGGTTTCGTGGAAGGAGGCAGCGCCCGGATTGTCGATACATTTTTTCAGATATTCTTTTGCCGTAGCATAAAGATTTTGCCAATCGGTGCGGCGACCATATTCAGCGCTGTTGTTGGGTTGACCTTTCGTTTCAAATGTTAACACATTGCCTTTTCCGTCTTTATAGAAATCGGCGCCCAAATCGGTGCGGCGAATTTGATAACCGGCTGCATCGAGACAAATCCGGCCGATCAACGCTTGCACGGCCGTTTTCGAGAAGAGGTTTTTTTCAACGATTCCCACCGGATTCATGAGCGGTTCGACCGATATAAGTTCTTCTATAATATAATCATAGATATAATCGCGGGAAGTCAATCCCGAAGCGGCCACACCGCTTTCCGTTTGAAAAGGCACATCGCCGAAATTACGGATCAGTTCGCGATAGCTGCAAGCGCGCAGAGTAATGGCTTCGCCATACAATTGACTGATTTCCGTAGGCGTTCCGGCTTCTATCATTTCCTCGTATCCGCTGGTGCCGCGAATAGCGTTGATGACGGCATTTGCCATACCGATAATCTCAAAGATATTTGCGTAGTGTCCCGGATCTTTCATATAAGAAAGTAGAGCGTAACTGCTTGCATAAGTCCCGTTTTGATACAAGCCTTCCGGATAGTGTCGTCCGGGCTGGTTGCTAAAGGCTTCCGGATGGCGTTCGATATCCGAACCTGACACATCGGCGGCATAGAACAAACCGTCGCCGAAGAAATCATTTTGAGCGGCGTCGCGCCAAGCTTCGTAGGCTCCGGTAAGCGCGGCGCGGGCGGTTACTGTTTTTGAGAAAACAAAATCGCGATCTACTACCGAGGGCGAACTTGTTTCCAGAAAGTCGCTGCAATTGGTCAAAAATAAACCTGCGACGATCGTAAAGATGATATATTGAATCTTTTTCATATTATAAATCCTCCTCATATTAAAAAGTTACATTAAGACCGAACGTATATGACCGCGACTTTGGATAAGAGTTGTAGTCGTAATTCGGTGTAGGAAATCCGTTTACGCCACCCGGAGACGTGTTCACGTCGGGATCGATACCCGAATATCCGTTCAGACAGAACAGATTGGCGCCCGTAACATACAGTCTGACGTTTTGTATGCCTGTCTTGTTCAAGATCGTTTTCGGCAAAGTGTAGCCTGCGGTCAGATTTTGTAAACGCAAATACGAAGCGTTTTCAACAAACTGCGAAGAAACAAGGCCGTATTCATTGTAATTCAAAGCGTATTTAGCATTTGCATTCAAAGCGTTCAACGCATTGGGGTCGTTAACGAGTTCAAGATCGCCTGAAGCGTTCACATCGTAAATCCGGTAAGTATCTTTGATAAAAGCCAGGCGATTGTTACCCATCCCGTCGTATTTGTTCCCCATCATGCTGTGCATAGCGTTGGCATTATAGATTTTTCCGCCGATTTGATAAATGAAATTGGTTGAAAAATCGAAGTTCTTATAGCCTGCGTTGATGGTGAATCCGCCGGTGTGTTCGGGCATTGCCTTTCCGATGATGGTTTTGTCGGCGTCGTCAACAAAGCCGTTTTTATCGGTATCGGCAAACTTGACCATACCGGGGAACGCGGTTTGTCCGGCAGGACGCTTGAAACCCGCGGTCGAATTGGCCGAATAGTTGGTAATTCCTTTAATATCGGGAACTCCGGCTTTCAAAGTATAAACTCCCGTTGCGGCGTCGTAATTAAAATCGTCAACGGTATAGAATCCTTCCGATTGAAAGCCTTGAATCAGTCCGACGGGTTGACCTTCCCGGATAATGTAATCGTAAGACGGACGGGTCATCGTTGATCCCCAGCCGGTGCGCGTATCTACAAGAACGCCTTCCGTCAATTTATCGACATTGTTGCGGTTGAAATTATAGGTCAGATTCAGATCTAAACGCCAGTCTTTGGTGCGGATGACGCTTGCTCCCAGTGCAAGTTCAACCCCTTTGTTAGAAGTTTGACCCACGTTCTGGAACTGATAACTATAACCGGAAGACGGATCTACAGGTACTTTCATAAGGATATCCTTCGTCGTGTTCCAATAAACGTCGATACTTCCGCGTATTTTGTTTTTCAGAAAACCGTAGTCGATACCCAGGTTGCGCGAAACGGTAAATTCCCAGCTCAAGTCGTCGTTTCCAAGCATTTCGCCGGGGATATATACGGTAACCTGTTCGCCGTCCACCAGGATGGTACTGGTTTTCCAGGTTTCTTTCCAAAGGGAAGGCGAGATATTATCGTTCCCCGACGAACCGTAAGCCAGACGAAGTTTCAAGTTGTCGATATTACTGCCTTCCATAAAGGCTTCATCGGAAATACGCCAGGCGGTTGCAACGGAGGGGAATATTCCCCAACGGTTGTTGGGCGCAAATTTGGAAGAACCGTCTGCCCGGAGCGTTGCCGTCAAAAGGTACCGGTCTAAGTAGGAATAGAAGGCGCGCCCGAACAACGACCAGGTATGCGACGGAGTCCCTATCGAGTAGCTGAATTGATCTTTGCCTGCGGCGTTGGGATTGTAGCCGGTCATATTGATCATCCCGAAAGCATCGTCCATCGAGAATCCTTCGGGATAGCCGTAACCGTCAATCACGCTTTCGCTGGAATTGGACGAAAGCAATTCATTACCCACCATGACGGACAGTTTGTTTTTTTCGCCCAAGCCCTGGAGATCGTAATTCACAGTGGACGTCCAACGCATTCCATCGCCTTCGCTTTGAGTGAGTTTAGCTTCGCTGTAAGGCGAAACGGACGGATTGCCCGCATCCCAATATTTCGTAGTGTTCCAGTTTTTATACAAAGACAGTTCGCTTTTAGCCGTTAAGCCTTTCAGAACGTTCCAGGTTAAGCCCGCCGTTCCCGTCAGTCGCTGACGAACAGAAATATTCGTATAGTTTTCGATGTTGGTAACCGGATTTCTGTCTTCTTCCACGTTGGCGCTACCGGTTCCGAAATGGCCGGCATTCCCATCGCCCAGAGGGCTATCCACAGGCCGGTAACCGTAAACGGAAGTAGCCATACCAAAAGAGGTACCGGTGATTTGGCGTTGTCCGTAACGAAGATCGATGTTGGAAGTCAAATTTTTGGCTATTTTCTGTTCGATTTTGAAGTTGGCGTTATAGCGTTTGAAATCGGAAAGGATACGAATTCCTTCATCGTCGGAATAATTAAAAGTAGCATAATACTTGGTATTTGCACTGCCGCCCGACAAAGAAAGGTCGTGATTCCACGAAGAGGCGGTACGCATCAAATCGTTCACGTAGTTGTGAGTCTGCACATTTTTGTAGTCGTTGAGACGATTGCCGTTGGCCGAACCCAGTCCGAAATATTTCGCGATAGCGGCGCCGTCGGTGGCTGCATAAGAAGTGGCATACGACCAGTTCCAGAGCACATAATCGTAAGCGTCGAGCACGTCGAGCACGCGCGGATTTTCTTTCGCCTGATAATACGCATTGTATCGGACAACCGGTTTGCCTTCCCGGGCACTTTTGGTGGTAATATGGATCACCCCGTTTGCACCGCGTGCACCGTAAATAGCAATTGTGGCTGCGTCCTTCAGGACGTCGATACTTTCGACATTATCCACCGGAATATCGTCAATACTGCCCACCGGAGTCCCGTCCACAATATACAGCGGCTCATTGCTTTGGGTAATCGAGCCGCCGCCCCGCACCCGGATCGACATGGTTGCGCCCGGTCGGCCGTCCTGAGAAATGACGTTTACCCCCGGAAGCTGGCCTTGCAAAGCCTGAGCGATGTTGGTAACCGGATTAGCCGCCAGTTTTTCGCCGCTAACCGAAGCGACGGAACCGGTCAGGTCGCGTCGTTTCATAGTGCCGTAACCGACGACCACCACTTCGTCCAACGCCTGCTGGTCTTCTTTCAGCACAACGTTGACGGTCGATTGGTTACCCACTTTGATTTCTTGAGTCAGATAACCCACATAAGAGAATACGAGTATCGAATTTTCATTCAGGTTGGATAACGTGTAACGCCCGTCCAAATCCGAAATCGTTCCGTTCGCCGGTACCCCTTTTTCCTGTACCGTTACATTAATCATAGACTCGCCGCCGACATCGGTAACGGCGCCCGATACGCTGCGTCCTTGCGCAAAAGAAAGCAAGCTTGTTGTTGCCATAAGCAGAAACAAGCTTCCTTTTTTAAATAATTGTTTTAAATACATAAATACTGTTTTTTAATGAGCATTAGATTATATATCTCGGTACAATATTATGGTATTTTTTGTTCATCCGAGGGGGTGAAATTGATTTAGAACGGGGGTGAAAACGTTTTTTTCGATTCCGTATGATTGGGGAGGCTTTTTGAGTTTTTTGTACTAAGGACGAGACTTTCAAAAAAGCCTTTTGAGCCTTTTGTCATAAGGGAGAAACCTTCAAGAAAAACCCCAAAATAAAGGCTTGCGACAGAAGGAAAAAGCATAGTTTACTAAATTTTGCCGACTGAGAGTAACGTCGAATTTGGGATTTTTAGAGGCGTCCTTAATGCAACAAGAAGCCGTCTTTCATTCATTTTAATATTTTTTTCTAATACCTAATTGAGTTCAAACTCAACTATTCAATTCTCAAAGAGTAAAAATGAATTGAGAGACGGCCTCTTGCTTATGTTTATGTGCCCTAATTGATAAATTCGTTTATTTCCACCACCGGGGATCGCCGACTTTGTTCAATAAAGCGCTGTTGGTAATCTTAAAGTTTGTGTTTTGCGGATCGGCAAAGAGGGCGGTCGTTGTTTCGCTCAAGCGTTCCAAATCGCTGATTGGATTCTGCGCTTCACCGGTTGAGGCATTTAACGTCCATTCCAAATCGCTGGTGCGGAAGCTGCCGTCAACAGTAATATTTGTGGTTGCGCTTCGCATACCACGAATTTTGCTGTCCCAACCGATACCGAAAATACAGTTTTTAATAGTAATACCTCCCGGAAGCGTTTGATTGTTATAATCAATGATGTAATTGCCTTCGCCCTTCGGAGCATAACAAACGGTGAGATTTTCCATTATTACCGAGTTGCACAGATTTGTGGGAGACGGTTTAGAGGCTATTGCAATTTTTTCAGCATGGGAAATCGTAGTATTTTTGATAACAACTTCTTTGAAATACGCTTCTGCATGGTCGGCGTTAGTAACCCCGTAACCGCCGAGTGAATCCATTACACAATTTTCGATCGTGATTTTGTCGATTTGTGTAGCTACTTGTGCTCGGATTACCCCGCGTTTGTAACGGATATCGCAATTTCTTAGAATTAGTTCCCCCAGTTTTCCATTGGCTTGATTGAAGTTGAATACATAACGTCCGCCAAAATTGCCGGCGTCCCTTGGACTGCTCGGATGATCCGTAAAGATGATATTATCAAAAGAAATAAGAGGTATGTTCGCGTTGGATACGATGGCGAAACTGCCGTTATCTTCAAGAATGGCGCTACCTTCAAAACTGAGGCCGGTGATAAATTTAACGCTGGCGCCAAAGTTGATCGTGGCGAACTCGTAACGTGTTCCTCCCGACAGTACTACTGTAAGTCCATTGGGATATTGCGCTTCCAATTCGGTGAAGTAGGTTTGAGTGAGTACCGAATAGGCTTCCGACGGATCTAACGATCGCAGATCTACATAATCTCCCTCAATTATTTGGGAGATAACGGTATTATAATCCATTTCGCCTAAATATTCATCGCCGAGATAGGCTTGGATGGTATAGGTGGTGGATGGATTCAAATCCCGGATAATAACAATTTTCTCATCATTGTCTTCGGCTGTCAGATCAATCGTTTTTATGTATTCTTTGCCGATATAGACTTGCAAGTTGTCGTAGGATTCGACTTCCCATTTCACCCGGATTTGCGTATCGATACAATCGCTTGCCGTAGGCGATAACAGTTTGGTCGGGAATTTAGCCGTTTTACCGGTATAGATAACCGGTTCGGAGGTAATACCATCCCCTATTCCCTGTATGCGGATATGATATTGCGTATTATACCACAGATTTTCAAACGTATATTCTTCGCCTTCGGTAGATATGTTAGCCAGAATATTCGTGAAATCAGCGGCGTCGGACAACTCTATGTTGTACGAGTTTGTTCCCGTGTAACGCTCCCAGGTTATCTTAATCCACGTGCCGCCAACGGTTCCTTCGACTACCGGGCGAAACAATCGCGGAGGAGTTCCCAAATCATCTTCATTACATGCCGTAAACATGAGCATCAGTGCGATTGCAGGAAAAAGCAATCTTTGTATTTTCAGTTTCATATCAGTAATACTTTTTTATTAGTTGTTAGTAAATACATGACCATATCCTTCGTTGCTCAATACTGAACTGGAGCTGAGCGTACTGGTACCTATGGGCAATAGGTAGGGTACTGCGGATTGACCTGTTTCGTCTTTGTAACCTCTCCATGACCATTTGGTATAGTCGGCCGGTTCGTATGTTATTGATCCATCGGTAGCTGTAACTTCTTTGTACAGCGCTTTGACCCAATCTTTCTTAGCATAATTGCCTTCGCCGTCCACATAACCGTTTTTGTCGCTTTCCGAGATAGCGTCCACCGGAGGCGTTGCGGCTTTATGGTCCGGAAGATTCAGAAAGGTGATGGTCCCGCCTAACCGTTCGTAATATAGAACATCCGCCAAATCGGCGTATTGGGCTATTTCCGGATTTTCTAATTCCAAACCATGGGCTGCTTTCCCCATATTATTGATGATCCGTTTGGTTTCCACAATTTTTTTACCGTAGATATTCCAGCGAACCAAATCGAATTTGCGCAGACATTCTCCTCCAAATTCCCAAGCGCGTTCATCGACAATAGCATTGAAGAAATCTTCTTTTGAAGTAAGCGCATTGATGTAGTTTTCTACTTTTTCACCCTGATCGGCGGCGCTAAATGCACGTTGGCGCACGGTTTTCAACATTTCTTTTGCTAAAGCGCTCGGCCCGTTGTTGATTTCGTTTTCAGCTTCGGCCAGCATCAGCAAAATATCGGTATAACGCATCAGCGGCCAATTGATACCGGTCGATTTGGAAGAACCCGATCCCTGGTCGTTTTTCATCCACAGACGATTCCATTTAGCTACGGTTAAAGCAGCCACAGATTCCATTCGTTGCTCCGTATCGCTCACGTATGAGATTTTTGAGCAAGTAACATCGCGACGGATATCTTTCGGATCAAAAGAAAAATAGTACGAGGGAGCGAAATACACTTGAATGGTGGTGGCTCCTTTCGAACCGCCGGTTACGGCGGTGCCGATACACCAACCCACATCGCCCCGGCTATTCGTAGTTCCTGTTCCGAAGGCTACTTCGTACAGTACTTCGCCGGTAGAGTTGATGATTTGTTCACATTCGTCGCGGAAGATTTTTGCATAGTCGCCCAATGCTTTGGGGCGTTCGCTGATTAATTTTTGGCAATACGCTTTTGCCAATTCGTAATATTCTTTCGAAGTGCGAGCGGTTTTTGTTTGTCCGTTGAGGGTATAAGTAACCGCCAGGTTTTCGTCGTTGGCCACATCCAAATAATCATCGGCGCGTTTCATAACGCCTTCTTTGGTCATGCCGTATCCTGCGCGGAACAGCGACAGGCGAGCGATCATTCCTAAAGCGAACTCACGGTTCATCCGTTCAACGCCGTCGGAAAATTGATCGATGTAATACATATCGCTTTCGCCATCGACTAAGTCCTGGATCATGCCGCTATAAATAATGTTCTTGTCGGTTTTCGGACGGTCAAGTTCCATGCCGTATTTGGCAGCTTCGCGAAAGTAAGGAACATCTCCCCAAAAGTTACACAGCAGGAAATACCGGTAAGCACGCAAGCAATAGGCTTCGGCCAACATCATTTTCATGTCGGGATCATCTTTTTGTGGACTTGCCAGCATGCCTTCGATACATTGATTGGCGCGGTCGATAGCCAGATAATTGTTTTGCCAGCGGCCGTCCATTTCACTCCAGTTCGTTAGTAAACCGCCTTGCAGCGACCAAATATCACGGCGCGAACCGTCGGGATTAGCGCTCGGTGCGGTGGCTTCCACATCAGTATTCTGCATCCACACATTGGACATACGCGAGGTATAGTCGTCGGTAGCAAACAGGGCATAAACGCTCAACAGCGTTTTCTTAGCGTCGCCGGTATTTGAAAATACGTAATCGGGATAAAACGACGATGGCGCTTCAGGGCTTAAAAAATCTTCGCAGGACGTTGTCAATAAAGCTGCGATGAATAAAAGCAATATATTATGTTTAAGTTTCATATTTCTGGTATTAATAAGATAAAACATCAAAAAGTAACATTTAAGCCGACGGTCCATGAGAAACTTTTCGGATAGGCCGAATAGTCCAAGCCCGGAATCAATTGCTTGGACGTAGAGTTACGTCCCGCCGAACTCACTTCGGGATCGTACCCCGAATAGCTGGTCAATACCCATAGATTATTTAAAGTACAGTATGCGCGAAAGCGTTGACAGGCGAATTTCTGGGACAGCTTTTGCGGAATCGTGTATCCCAGAGTTACGTTCTGCAAGCGCAGGAAAGAACCGTCTTCAATCGCCCACGAGTGAATGACGGCATTCGAATTACCGAAGGAGAGCGGCGACCAGTATTCTTTGGCATTGGCGCCTTCGTTCATTTGAGCCAAAGTAGCCAGATCGGTTACAACCGTACCGTCTTGCAGATTCAGATACGTGTAACGATTGTCGCTGCTAAATATCTCTAACAGATTCGGATAGCTGGTGCGGTACTGTTGCGAGGCTGCCAGTTTATTGGCATTGTAAATATCATTTCCGACCGAAAAAGAGAAATTCAGCAGATAATCGAAATTCTTGAAAAAGGTTCCGTTGAATCCGAACCCACCGGTAAAATCGGGATTGGCATTCCCGATAACCGTACGGTCGTAATCGTCAACCACGCCATCGGGGACGCCGTTGGGGCCGCTAATATCCTTGAGCTTGATAGTCCCCGGACGGATACCGATTCGTCCGGATGTTAAAGCGGTGGTTTGTACATTTTCTTTCAGTACGTACTTTTTGGTAGCTTCGTCATAACGTTCAAAATCTGCCGTCGTATAGTAGCCGTCGGTCACCCATCCATAGATCAGCCCCATCGGCTGGCCTACGCGGATTTCATATTCATTATATCCTTTCAGGTCGGTACTTGCCCAATTGGTGTTGAACGCTAAGAAATTTCCATCGCTGTCCAAAGCATCCACATTCGATTTATTGACGCCGATGTTGAAATTAGCGCCCAGAGTGAAGTTTTTCCTTTCGACAACATAAGCGTCCAGCGTAAGTTCAACCCCCCGGTTAGTGGTTTGTCCGATATTTTTCATCATACTTGAGTAGCCCGGGGCAGTAATCTTCACATCGAGCAACAGGTCTTTGGAACTGTTCCAATAGTACTCCAATGTACCGGAAAGGCGTTGATGGAATAATCCGAAGTCCAAGCCGGCATTTCGGGTAACCATTGATTCCCAGCGGATATTGGGATTCGGAAGCTGACTGTTACGTGCTACATAATAATTATTCGGAATATCGCCGATGGCATACGTACCGGAAGAAGATATTTTATAATCCAGTTTGTATAACCCGGAACTGATACGGTTGTTACCGGCCTCGCCGTAGCTTAGGCGTAATTTCAGGTTCGACAACCAGTCTTGGGTATTCGCCATAAAAGATTCTTCGTTGATACGCCAAGCCAAAGCGGCCGAAGGAAAATATCCCCACTGTTTGCCGGGCATGAATTTGGAAGACCCATCGGCGCGTAAAGTGAAGGTGGCCAAATAGCGATCGTTGAAGCTATAACCGGCGCGTCCGAAGAAGGAAGCCATGTGATGCGGTTCCGATGCACTGCTTCTCACTTCCGAACCGCCATCGCCTAATCCGATATTTGCAAATATTTTTTCGGGCGTCAGATCTTTATTGAAACCTTTCACGGTCATTCCATTCGAGTTGCTTCCGGTTGAAGTCATTTCCTGTCCGCCCATAAGATTGATAGTATGGTTATCGGCAAGTGTAAAATTGTAAGTCAATATATTGGCTACGCGCCATCTTTGCGTATTTTCCTTTGTCCAGCTCACCAAGGGCTTGCCGCCATTGTTGGCCGCATCGACGGTGGTTTTTCCTTTATAACTCTGATCTTCGTTGAAGCCGTAAGTATATCCGCCTTCCAAACGATAGTTCAATCCTTTGATAATATCCCAACTCAGAGCGGCATTGTAACTGAATGCGCGGGATTTCCGGTGTCGCCAGTATTCGTAAGCGCGGTCTGCCATCGACATATTATCCTGGATCCATTGGTCGTATTCCTCTTCTGTCATTATGTTGGGATCGATCGTAACAAAATCCTGTAACCCTTTGACCGGTCCTCTCGTAAGCGCTTGATAGGTTCTGATTTTATCGGTGCCGCCGGCAGAACCGTCGCCGTTCGTCTGGGTGTCGGTGGTGCGTGCATCGAACTGGAAGTGCAGATTGTTAGCAATTGCCTGATCCAATTTGAAATTCAAGTTATAGCGACTGTAATCGGTATAGGGCATCAAGCCGCCGTCCTTGTTATATGTCCCGCTGATCAAATACTTGGTTTTATCCGTACCGCCCGCAATACTGATATTTTGTTGTTGCGAAATCACGCTGCTTCCGAACATATCGTCCTGCCAATCCGTACCGCGCTGGTATTTGTACAAATCGATATCTTCGTAGAATCCGAATCGTTTCTGAAAATTGTTGATATCGGATTCTCCGCTGACAGCCGCCAATTCGTAGTTCCATAGCGCATATTCGAAAGGATCCAGCACGTCGAGATGTTTCGACAGGCGTTTAGCTTGCATATATCCGTTATACGATACTTGTGTTTTGCCGCCTTGCGCTCTTTTGGTCGTAATTAACACCACGCCGTTTGCGCCTTGCGCTCCATAAATAGCGGTCGATGAAGCATCTTTCAAAACGGCAATGTCGGCAATATCTCCGGCAGGTATATCGCCCAAACTGCTTATGGGGAATCCGTCCACGATATACAAGGGCGAGTTGTCGCCGGTAATGGAACCGCCTCCCCTTACGCGAATCATCATTTCCGCATCGGGGGAACCATCGGTGGCCGTAACCCGTACCCCTGCCAAACGACCGGACATGGCTTCTACCGCATTGGCAACGGGTACTTGCGCCAGGACTTCCCCTTTAATCGTAGATACGGAGCCCGTCAAATCTTTTTTCTTCACAGTGCCATATCCAATCACCACCAATTCGTCCAAATCGGTAGTGCTTTCTCTCAAAACGATGTTGAACACCGTTTTGTCAATCTGCAATTCCTGCGGCAGGAAACCGATGTACGAAACAACCAACGTTGTTCCGTTTGCCGGAACGGTTAAAGAGAACTTGCCGTCGAGATCGGTGGCTGTTCCTACAGATGTGTTTTTAATTGCAACGCTGGCTCCGATAACCGGTTCGCCGTTGCTGGCTTCCGTTACTACTCCGGAAATGGTTTTTTGCTGGGCGTAAGCGCTACAAAAAACGAATAGGGAGAGAATGAGCGTCGCAAGCGATACTTTTAGTTTAGTTTTTTGCATCATAATAATACTTTAATTTAAATGAAATCTTGATATTTTAATAAAACGATTCATTGGTTTTGTCGATAGAAAAGACGGGAGGGGCGCTTCGCTGTTCGCGCGCTATCCCCGCTCGTCCTGACTCAATCTATTGAAATTAATCCAATTTTGTTATTACTTTACCAGAGGATGTTGTTCCGTCGGCGTAAGTAATTTTCTTAATTAACACGGCGTTTTTCCGATTTTCGTTGGATACTTTTCTTCCCGTTAGGTCGAAATATTCGACGGAACGAACGACTTTGGAAGCATCAATGGTCAATGTTCCCAGAGTCTCGTCAACTTTGATACCATAGAAATTTAATCCGCTGTTATCGGAATAAAGATACAAAGTGGCCTCGCCGCCGGTATAATTATATTCGAGCTTATAAATCTTGTCGCCCAACAGAGATGCTTTGTTTAATTCGGTAGTTCCGTCGCTGATGACAAGTGAACGATCTGTGGCGCCGCTGCTGCTTGCCATTCCGTAAACCGTAATTTTACAAGGACCAGTAACTGAAAATGAAACATTCCGACCGTCTACCGTAGGGGTACCCGTTCCTCCTAATTTTAAACGTTGAGTAAAACTGTAACCGTCAATACTTTTGTTATTGGCGTCAATAGTAATGACGCCCGATGACGTACCATTAATAGTCAGTTCGTCAATCGTAGTTGACGTAGTAAAATCCACAGGTAGAGCTGTTCCCCAGATGGCGTCTGAGAAATTCCAGAATTTTTGCGCGCTCAAATTGATTGTAATAAGCGCCATTGCGATAAAAAGTACATTTTTTTTCATAACTCTTTTTTAATTTTTAAGTGAATACTCATTATATATTATATATTACATTTTAATTTTCGTTATACTGGGGATTGCAATGTCTTCGCAAACCGCTTTCACAATGTAAATTCCATGTGTCGTACCCGGCAAGTCGAGGGTTGCCGATTGATTCCCTACGGCAACCGAATAGATTTTTTGTCCGGTAACGGAAAAAAGATCTATCTGTCGGATCTTTTTTTCCGCCCGGATCGTCAGTGTTTTGGAAAATTGGTTGGTATAACAACTGATTTCATTCCTGCTTTTTTCCGCAGGCATCCAACCTAAAATCTTTCCGCCTTGATTCTGTTTTTCGGTTATTTCCGAAACAATGCTATTTAAATAAACTTCTAAATACGCGTAACCTTCTTCATTCCGGTCTGTAGCGATTTTTCCGGGATAATGATTTTCCAGCCAACCATCGGGAATACCGTCGCTGTTGGTATCCGAGAGGGGCGTTCCTCCGGTTAAATCGGGCCAGGCCGACCAGTTGTCGCCGGCGCCGTCCGGCTTCAAATCCTGTTGAGAATCAATAATACCCGGTAGTTTGGATTGAGCGCCGGTAAAGGCGGCCGTATTGGTGCGGGCTTCTTCGATGATTCGGGTATCCAGCGCATCCCGAACCAGCGAACAACCGGCGTATTGTAATACTTGTTCATAGGCTTGTTCGGGAGTATGGGT
>JAITAH010000178.1 GCA_031284225.1 Dysgonamonadaceae bacterium
GTCTAATGTGAAGGCGATGCGGATAGCCTCCATGTTAGTTTTCAGGTGCGCTTTCTTATTGTAACTCATGGCTTTCGAGATAAAGGGCAATGGCGCCGGTCAGTTCGGTGTAGAGTAAATCGTATTCCGGCTCGTAAGCAAAATCGTCGGATAGCGAATATTTGGCAAAAACGCTTTCACATTCGGGCAGAAACCGGATGGCAAAAAATGGAGCGGCATTTTCGGGAACTTCTCTTGAAAACTCATTCCAAAGGATATTTTTCAGCGTGTCGTGTATGGAAAAATGCAGTCCGGCAAACAGGGTTTCATTTGCCCAGTGTTCGGCTTCGAGAGGATTTCCGCCGTTTTTTATGATTTCCGCATAAATATCAATCGCCGCCTGATTACGTGCGGCGATAAACTTTTCATCATCAAGCAGGTGCGGGTGGCTTTCGCGAAGAAAATCCACCAGCAGGAGGCGGAAATACGACAGGTCCGCAGGATAGTTTTTACTGTTCATATCTTTATTAATTTGGATTGAACAGTAAAGTTGGGAATAAATTTAGTGGAAATTAGGGATTTTGAGCTGTGTGGCAGTGGTTTGCCGAACGGTGGAAGAGGTTTGTACAGCGGAAGGGAAAACACAAAACAACCCTATCCATGATTTTTCTCATAAATCACGGACAAAGTTGTTTTGTGTCAAAGGGATTATGCCTTATGACCTTGCGCCGCTGTCCATGCGATTAAGTTTGTCTGACAGCGCAATTATCAATTTTTTGAGGAAAAAGGAGCGTTCTTCGGAGGAGCGATTTCTAATATCCCAAAACAGGCGATAATAGTTTGTGATTTCACAACTAAACATTTTGCCAATTATAGTAAACAGGTTCTTCAATGGAGTTTTACTAAAACAACCTGCCTCACATAAGGCATAGACGAGTTCGACAAGTTCTATTGGTGCGCCTGCCCATTTAAGTTTTTTTGACGAAATTTGCTCTGCAAGGGGAAAATGCTCTGCATTCTGTTCTGTCAAAATTTGTTCTTCTATCCATTTAGTCTGAATATCAATCAGTTTATTTGTTGCATAAGATAACAGAAATGAGGCGATAGCTCAATATTGCGTTACCGAATCCGTTTCACAAAATCGGTAGGACTTTCGTTGTAATAATCTTTAAAGCATTTGGCAAAGTAGGAAGGAGTGGTAAAACCGACGTCGTAGGCTACTTCGGAGATGTTGGCTTCGGTGGTAGAAAGCAAATGATACGCTTTTTTCAACCGCATAATGCGTAGCAGTTCGTTGGGCGAATAGCCGGTCAGCGATTTGAGTTTTCGATAAAGTTGGGTGCGCGAAAGTCCGATTTGCTGCCCTAAATCTTCCACGTTCAGTTCAGAATCGGCAAGATTTTGTTCTACTAAATTTCGGAATTTTTCGAGGAAAGAATTGTCGAGGTCGTTTGTCGGTTTGGCTTCTTTGTCGGCGTTGCTCGAAAACAGATTTTCGCTGAAAAGTTCCTTTAAGCGTTTGCGGCTTTCTATCAGATTTGCCACGCGGACTTCTAATACATCGGGATTGAAGGGTTTGGAAATATAATCGTCAGCGCCGCTTTGGAACCCGACAATCCGCTGTTCGTCGAGGGAAGCGGCAGTCAGTAGAATGACAGGTATGTGGCTGGTGGAAAGTTCGGTTTTCAATTTTTGGCACAGTTCCACGCCGTCCATTTTCGGCATCATCACATCGCTGATAATTATATCGGGGACGTGTTTGATTGCTTTGCGGAAACCTTCTTCGCCATCGGCGGCTTCTATTACAGTATATTGTTTGCCCACAAGAGTTGATTTTACATAGGTGCAAATGTCGGGGTTGTCGTCCACCACAAGCACCGTACAGGCGTTTTTGTCGAGCGATTTTTCTTCAAAAATTGCTTTTCGAGCAGTGTTTTCATTCAGCATTTCGGAAATATCGCCTGTGTTTGTCTGACGAATTTCGCCCGTTGCACCGCTGCTAAGCACTTTTTCGTTTTCAAACGGAATACGGACTGTAAATTTCGTCCAGCCCGCTTCCTCATTGTTGACGGAAATGTCGCCACCGTGCAGTTCGACCATGGCTTTGCTTAAAGCCAGCCCGATTCCCGAACCGACCGCTTGCGAATCGACCTGATAAAAACGCTCGAAAATATGCTTAATATCTTCGTCGGAAATGCCTTTGCCCGAATTGGCGACTTCGATAACAGCAAACGTTTTGTCGCCGTCGGTTATTTTGTCAAAATTTATGAGAATTGCCCCTTTTTCGGGCGTGAATTTCAAGGTATTGGAAAGCAGATTGAAATAAATCCGTTCCATTTTCTGAATATCCACAAGCATCGTGAAATCGGTATCGAAAAAGACATTGAAACTGAAATGCAGGTTGCGTTTCCGCGCCAATTCTGCAAAGGAATCGTTCCATTCCACTAATTGCGCTTTCAAGTCGCACCGGCTCAAATTCAGAATCATTTTACCGTTTTCATATTTGCGGAAGTCAATAATCTGGTCGATAAGCTTCAGCATAATTTTGATATTTTTTTGAACCAATTCAAGTAACCGCCGTTGTTCGATATTGATTGATTTATCGGATAACAGGGAATCTACCGGACCGGAAATCAAGGTCAGCGGCGTGCGAAACTCGTGCGAAATATTGGTGAAAAAGACCAATTTGGCGTGCGTGGCTTCTTCCAACTGTTTGGAAAGTGTGATTAACTGGTCGCGTTGCTGTTCCAGTAATTCTTTCTGCTCATTGATTTCGTGATTGCGCTGTTCGAGCTTAACATTCAATCTGTTTTTGGAATTATATGCCCGAAGCAGCAAAATTAAAATCATCGTAAAAAGAATGACAATAGAAACGGCGCTCAGAAAAAGATAGTTTTGCCTGATATAGCGCTCTATATAACTGTTTATTCGGCTGTTAAGAACGTTAATTTTTTCTTCCTGTTTGATAATAGCATCGGTTTGCAGTTTCAATATCTGAGCATTTGTTTCATCAACGATATTGGTATAGAGCGTATTGTTTCTCTCGTAAGGTTTTCCTTGCAGGATATTCATGGCAAGCTGAATGATTTTATCGCCGTTAGTAGGATAGATAAACGTGGCTTTCAGCCGGTGGTTTAACACTTGTTCAATGCCTCCGTCTATCCCCGGCAGCGCGTCAATGCCCACAAAGAGAATATTGTCGGCTTTTTCGTGTTTACGAGCGATATTGAAAGCGCCAATCGCCATACGGTCGTTGTGCGCGAAAACAAGGTCAATTTGTGAAAATTCGGCAAAGGCTTTTTCCATATTTGCTTCGGCAACATCTTTTAGCCAATCGCCATTATACGAAGCCAACAAATTAATTTTCGGGTAATTGTCGATAACGCTTACAAAACCGCTGTGCCGTTCTGCATCGGGCGACGAGCCGTTCAATCCCCGAATTTCGACAATATTTCCTTTGCCGTTTAGCTGTTTGGCGACATAATTACCTACTTCGCTACCAATCTGCCGGTTGTCAGCGCCAATAAAAGCCGTATAGTTTTCGGAATTGATTTTACGGTCTACCACTATCACGGGAATATCTGCCTTGTAAGCCTTTTCTATAACGGGCGTAACGGG
>JAITAH010000209.1 GCA_031284225.1 Dysgonamonadaceae bacterium
TGGACGCCTTTCATGATTCTCATGCTGTTTATTATTTTATTTTCAATTCCGAACCTAATTCAACTTCAAAATCTTTTTCGATAGTCGTTTCGCCTGCAGCGTCGAGCGTGAGCTTGGCGCCGTTGGTAACGGTAACGTTTTGGACGTAGATGTCGCCACAGGAAGTAACGGTGGTATCGGTGGTAACAGTTTGGTCGGTGAAATTGACTGGCATCGCACATGCTGTCTGTACAGCGGCGTAGGCGTCAACTAAACCATAACCCATTTCGTTGTTCCAAGTACCGTTGGGGTAGCCGGAGGTAGTTTGATAGTTGTAGCTGCCGACTTTCTGAGCGGTACTTTCTATAATATCCCGTACCTGTTGTCCTGTAAGATATGGATTTACCGACAGAACGAGTGCGGCAATTGCAGAAACTTGAGGTGCTGCAAAAGAAGTGCCACTACTTGTAGTATAGGTATTATTTAAAGTAGTGCTATAAATATCAACTCCCGGTGCAACTAAATCCAATTGATTACCATAATTAGAAAAATCTGCCCTCTGGTTATTTTGGTTGGTAGCTCCAACTGCAATTACATTTGGATTTGACGCAGGATAAGAGACACTTGAACTATATGAATTTCCTGAAGCGCAAACTATTATTACGTTTTGATTTACTGCATATTGAATTGCAGCATCAATATCACTTGATTGAGAAACAGTTAAACTGAATTGTATTATACGAGTTCCATTATCTACTGCTGCAATGATTGCATCGTCTATTACAGACGAAACAGGTGCATTTAGTCCCACACAATAGGATAATAATTTAGTTCCTTCCTCATTATTGCCTCCTGCTACGCCGGCAATACCATTGCTATTATTAGTTTTTGCACCCACTATCCCTGCAACAAATGTTCCATGAAAATAAGTTCCTCGTGAATCATTTGAATTATTAGCGAAATTCCAGCCTTTCCAGTCATCAATAAAACCATTATTGTCATCATCTATGCCGTTGCCGGTTGCCGGATTATTTTGGTTTGTCCAAATATCTTCACCCGGATTGAGATAGATATTCTGATAAGTATCGGAACCAATCCCCAAGTCGGAATGAGTCCACTCTGTTCCGGAATCAAGGATACCGACAATCACATCAGGACTTCCCATAGTAATGTCCCATGCATCATAGACATTTATTTTAGACAGATGCCATTGTGAACTTAAATTCGGATCGTCCGGTATAAAAATATATTCTCCCCATGTACTTATTATTATTTCTTCAATGAAGTTGTCTTGAGAAAGAATATTTGTAAATTCTTCAATTGATTTTTTATCCGGGACTTGAATATCAACAAAACCAAGTTTGTTTTTTCTAATGACCTTATATTCATTCTTGATGTTTTGAATATCTTTTACTTTGATTGTAACCGTAGTTGTATCCACATCAAAATATTTGTCGGCATACTTTATTTGTGGCTTGCCATCTTTTCGCATAAAATTTTGCGAACTTTTGGGGATTTGGGAGAATCCATTCAATGCAAGGAATGTAAGTATTATCAGTATTAGCCAATTTTTCATCACTCAACTGTTTTAATTATTAATGAAACATTTTCCGTATTCAATTTCCGGGCATATATCGCCCAAAAATAATGAGATCCTATAGCCGTCCAGCAGCTTGTGCATTTTTTGACCTCTATGTTATAGAGGAACAATGAGGTATTAAGACATTCCGAAAGTTGTCGGGACAGGATTTCATCCGAAACGGATGGCGTACTTATTTTACCTCCGATAATGGTTTGATTTTCCCAGTCAAACGCCATCCATAGATCGGGATATTCGCTAAAACCTTGAAATTTTACCATGTCTGCCTGATTATTGATAACAATCAAAGTATCGCCCTTGATACTTCCCAGTAATTTATTATTCCCGGAAAACACGTTATCCAGTCTGTTTCTTTGCTCATTTGACGGTGTAACGGGGGTTATTTGCTCCCACAGGCAAGCGGGGCTTCCATCGCCAAAATGTTTATTCAGGTTCAAGGCAACCCTTTGCGTGTTTATTTTATCTGTAATTAGAACCATATGCCAACCTTGCGCTACGGTTGTCATATCCTGTATAATATCGACCGTTAAGGAATAAGTATTGTTCTCTAACAGGAGTTCTTTCGAAATATTAGCTATACCATTGGTTGTACCGCCCCAAGCAACTAAGAGCGTTTTGGTTGCAAAATCTATTTGCGGATTACTCTCACAGGTAAAAATCTTTGCCCATTCTTCTTCGCTGTTAATCACAAAAACCGAGTCTTGTTGCATTTTTGAATAGTTCATACTGCAACCGGCCGGAACATTAAAGTCGGCGACGGGCAAAGCGACCGGCGATTCCGTATCCCGGTAAGCAGTAAACAGTAAGTAATCCGCTTCATTGTAATACAGTTTTAAGGCATCTTCTTGCAAATCAAAAGAACGAACGGCCGCCAATGATTCAACAAAGAATTTTCCATCAAACAGTTCATTAATTTTTGTTCCTCCCAACTCTGTAATTGAAATTGTTGATGATGAAAAGTTCAGTTTGTATTTTCCTGCCAAATCGTTTGTAGAAGACTTTGCAAGAAATGTGCTGTCATCTTTGAAAATTATCCAGTAATTATTATCGCTTTCCGGTTCCGGTGTTTTTGCATCTCCGCTGGTTACAAAACTTGTCAGCTTCCATTTAGTTTCCGTTAGTGAACTGTTTTCTGAGTTGCTCTGATTTTCGCTGCATCCTGTATAACTTGCCGTGCAAATCAGAATAAATAATGAAAATTTTATTGTTTTCATTTTCTTTCTCCTTTCCTTATTTCGTTAAAATCATTCGCTTCGTATCCACTTCCTGCCCGTCGGCAATCAAAGAATACAGATAGATACCGGCTTTCAATAATGAAACTTCTTTTGGTTCTCCATTATAGCCATCGTCTTCTTTCTGAAAAACAATCTTTTTGTCAGAAGCAGGTATTCTAACAATATGATATGGTTGTGTCAATACGGATGCAATACCCCCTGTTTTTAGATTAGATACATTGACAACGATACTGTCGGAATATTCAACAATACCGGTAATATCAATGCTCCATCCTCCGCTTGAGCGTATTTCATCGAATATGGCAATTACCTGATAGGTAGAAAAATCGACGTCTGTTTCCGTTAAAGTATTAACTTTTTCACGCAGGGTTGTTTTCAGTTCATTCCATTCTTCCGCGGAGGTTATTATGCGGTTTATTACTCTATTGGGTTCGGTAAACTCTGCTGGATGTAATTCACCTTTTCCTATCAAAACAGGTTCGATTTCAACGGGGTAAACAGTAAACAGTAAGTAATCCGTTTCATTATAGTAAAGAAGCAATGCCGATTCCTTGTATTCAAATGAGCGTACCGAATTTAACCGGTCGATAAACGTAAAACCGTCAGGTCTTTCCATCACTTCTGTTGCTGCTCCGACTTTAATCTGAATTTCCGAGGCATCGGGATTTACTTCGTAATTTCCTAACAATAAGTTGGAAGCGGAGTGGCCCTCTATTGTTTTATCTTCCTTAAAATACACCCAGTAACAACCGTTTACGCCGCAAAAAAAAGTATCTGGCGTTTTAATTGTGCCGTCAGCGCCATTGACAAAACCGGTCAGCTTCCATTTAGTCCCTGCCGGTGAGCTATTTTCTGAGTTGCTCTGATTTTCGCTGCATCCTGTATAAGCTGCGATGCTCATCAGAATGAATAGTAAATTTTTCAGTGTTTTCATCGTTTATTCCTCCTTATCCCTCCTTATTCCGTCAAAATCATCCGTTTCACATCCACTTCCTGCCCGTCGGCAATCAGAGCATAGAGATAAATGCCGGGTTCCAGTTCCGAACCGACAATCTGTTGGGAACCTTCGCCCCGTTGCGTTACGGCAAACTGTTTCAATTGTTTGCCTTGCAGGTTGTATATATTCAAAAAAGCTTTCTTTATGCTTTGGGGCAGGTAGAATTTGATTTGCGTCGATTGCGAGAAAGGATTGGGACTGTTCTGCTGCAGCGAAGCGCCGCTGTTGACTATGTCCTGTCCTCCGGTGGTATTTCCACTTCTCAACGTACCCGGCGCAAGTTCTTTTCCTTGCAGAACCACTCCGGTTAATTCATTGATCTGTTCCTGCATCCGGTCGTTTTGTTCCTGTAGCCGGTTGTTCTGCTCGCTCAGTTCCTGCACCGCTTTCACTAAGGGAACGACAAACTCCGCATACCGCAAACCGTAAATGCCGGTTGCATCCACATCCACGCCGCTGAAATCGTAGCCGATGCTTTGGGCCATTTTTTCGACGTCCTGCGCGATAAAACCCGTCTGTATCACTTTTTCTTTCGCTTCCCTTGCTTTGCTGTTCAGGTCTGTTAATGCCGGGGACAATTTTTCTCCGGACTTTTTCGTTGGGTCGATATTCAGCAAACCGTCTATGGCATCCAAATCGAGGTTAAAAGTAACCGGTTGCAGAAGATTGATAAAGGCCAGCCCCGGCACATTCGTCCGGATGTTTTTCTTTGCCCGTTTGTCCGAGAGATTGGTCCAAGCCGCATAACCGCCAATGCTGGTAACACTGCTGTGGCCAATTCTTACCTGATTATCCGCATTCGTTTGTGCTCCATAGCCAATAGCGGTAGAATAGTTCAGTTGAGAACTCAGCGGTCCTGCATAAGCGCCAATGGCGGTATTGTAGTTGCCATAGGTATTGTTTTTAAGCGCTTCATATCCAACAGCGGTATTGTAGCTACCATCGATACTGTAGTTAAGTGCATATTCCCCAATGGCGGTATTACCGTCTCCCTCCCTAATATTGTAAAGCGTTTGACCCCCAACCGCCGTATTGTGTGCGCAGGATTGGGCGCCGTAAAGTGCATAAAGTCCGATGGCCGTATTCGCGTAGCCGCCCGTCTTAGCCCCATAGCCAAAAGACACATTACTGCCTCCGCCGTACCCTGTGTATCCTGCAAGTACGTTGTTGACCATGAAAGTAATGGGACTCGTGGAGATTGTGCTCAAAGAACCGTATCCAGTTTCCAAATAAATCTTCCCCGTAACATGAGTATCTCCGGCCACATCCAATAAATACTGAGGATCTTCGGTTCCTATCCCCACCTCTCCGGTCGAATTAACTTTAACTTGCGCCGACACATTCGCTATGAAAGCGAAAACAATCATTGTAATTGTAAAAACTAATTTTTTCATGATAGTGTATTTTTAAAGTTATTTTGTTCATTGTCCTATTTTTTATCTTATTCCTCTGTCTTCGTTTCCGCTTTATTTCCATGCCCGCACCTTCTACTCAACACATTCAGATAGCGTTCGATATTGGTATTGAGCGTCTTTACGAAGACGGCGAAATAGGCCTCGCCATGAATCAACATCAACGCTTCGATGCGTTCCACGATGTCGAGGTAACAGCGGTCGGTTTTCCGGCGGATGTCGAGCAGGATAACATCGGTTGTCTTGTCGGCGCTTTCGGCATTGCGAGCGAGGATGGCGGATTCAAACGCCTGATTGTTTCGTTCCAGTTCGTTGATCCATCCTTCCAAGGCAAGGGTAGCCACTTGAGGCGCATACTGCCCGCGAAGTTCCTGCAAGAGGTTGTAGATACCGGCCGTTTCTTCGTTGTAGGATTTACCGGATAGGTCGCCGTAATGATCAAACAACGGTTTGATTCGTTCGGCCGCGGCCGCATGGGTTTCGGAATAGTGATGCAAGCCGGATCTGACGATTTCGACCAATCCCCGGTACGTACGGTCGCGAAGACTGTCTAAGTGAACGATTTCGGCGGTGTAGCTACTTTTCCGCAAGATTTCCAGCGATTCGTCGGCTTGTGCATAAAGCGCGACAAAGGCGGTAAAAAGCGCTTCGATGTTCAATGCCCCGGGCGTCGCTTGCTGGACAAAACTTTTGAACTCGGTGAAGAAGTTAAACCATTCTTCGTTGCGCAAGTAGTTTAATTTGATTCTCTTGATTTTCATACGATAATAATTTGTTTGTTAATGGATCGATCTTCGGTTGGTAGAAAGTCCCAACGTAGTCTGTTGAAGGTTTCTACCGTTGGTAGAAAGTCCCAACGCAGTCTGTTGAAGGTTTCTACCGTTGGTAGAAAGTCCCAACGTAGCCTGTTGAAGGTTTCTACCGTTGGTAGAAAGTCCCAACGCAGCCTGTTGAAGGTTTCTACCGTTGGTAGAAAGTCCCAACGCAGTCTGTTGAAGGTTTCTACCGTTGGTAGAAAGTCCC
>JAITAH010000214.1 GCA_031284225.1 Dysgonamonadaceae bacterium
CCGTTGGAAGACACTTTTCCAAAACCTTCCATCTCTGAAACGGATACATGAACGTATGCTTTCTCGGATAATTTTATCAACTCAATATCGTTGGAAATTCGGATTCGCTGATAATCAGATTGCGACCATACAGAAGACTGTATCAATACAAGAAGCAAGAACGATATACTTATTTTCATTTTTCCAATAATTTTACGTTTATTTCATTTGTTTTCAGTTCCTTTACTGCTGTGGCAAAACGAAAGACCAATGGGTATGTATAATCTTCCACTGGCCGGACAAGTCCGATTCATACACTTCGGCGCTGTATGTTTGACCGTCTCGTCGCGCCTCATAATCGTATGCTAAAACTACGCTGTCGGACATTACCTGCACAAAATGTCTGTTTTCATTGCTTTGCTGTTATAAAATTCATCAGGAGGTCATTAAATTTTACCGCGTTGTCCATATTTGCACAGTGTCCCGCATTTTCAACGATGTAAAACTGGCTGTCGGGACTGTCCCCGTACCACTGTTGCGCTGATTTTATTGCCAGTTCCGAATCTTTATCGCCAACAAGAATCAGTAAAGGATATTTCCATTGAATATCCGCCCGGTCTTTGATTATTTCGTTCAATCCCGACATGACTGTAAACGATTTTCCTGCGCCCGTTAAACCGTGCCCTAGCATGTCAATGGTTATTACACAATAGTTTTGAGAGAAAAAATCAACCTGTCTGTCAAAACAGCGATGGTCTCCAAATGCAGGATGAAGAAACAAGACGGTTTCTCCATTTTCGTTTCCACTCACGAAATAATGTATTGAATTTCCGTTTATATTCAGTATTTTATGTTCTATTGTACTGTCAATTTTATCGTTCATTTTTCTGCTTTTTTTTAGTTGCTCAATTGTTTTACCATATTTTGAATTTTCAATTGCATAATAAATTTTTATACCGCTGAACATGGTTATTATCAAGCAAAAGATTATCAATATTCTTCGTTTATTTATCGTCGTTTGTATGAGCATATTCCTTTATTAAACATATTAGATTTATTCAGGCGGCAAAATTACAGTTTCCCCCCAATATAAAACACATAACCGTAATACTGTTTGTATTTTGAATACAACTCCGCCTCATATCTCATAAATCCAATAAAACCCTCAACGGTTTTTATTACCGGCATGTTTTTTCAAAAATTCTTCCTGCCGTGGTTTTTGCGGAATAAAATAGTTATCTGTCCAGCAATTTTCAGGTAGCGTAAATGCAGCAAGGGAGCTTCGCTTGGCTGGGGAGTTGGGTATCCCTTTCCTGGGCCAGATACCTCTGGTGCAATCTATCTGCGAGAGGAGCGATGCGGGACCGCCCTCTGTCCAGACAGCCTCACGGGGGGGGCGCTTTCCGGGCGCTGTCCGGGCGCTGTCCGCGGAGGTGGAGCGACAGGTGGGCCTGTTGCGTCCGCAATATAACGGGAGTTTTCTACCTGAGCGAACGTGCGTAAAAGGCGCAAAACCCCAAACAATTGAGATAGCTCTTGCGGCCGGGCCGCAAAGCCCCAAACAATTGAGATAGCTCCTGCGGCCGGGCCGCAAAGCCTAAAACAGTTGAAAGGACTCCTGCGGCCCGGCCGCAAAGCTCAAAACAGTTGAAAGGACTCCTGCGGCCCGGCCGAAAAGCTCAAAACAGTTGAAAGGACTCCTGCGGCCCGGCCGAAAAGCCCAAAACACAGGAATATAACCGTCTTTTTTGAGAAAGCGATTCCAATCGTTTAATCCTTCTTCAAAACTTGTATTGGCAATAGCCCCTTCCGACCCTATCAGGTCAAATTCTTCATCGCCGAAAGGCAGATTGTCCATTGAACAGGTCGAGAGGTTTTGGGAAACAGATCGATTCCCGTAATATTTCCCGGCACGCGTTACGCTAAAACCATCGTCGACCGCCTGTGCCGCAACCGAGGTCAAGGATTTGCGAATTGTCGGTAAGATTGTCGATAAAACTCCTTTTACATCGGTTTTAGATTCTTATTTAGGCGTTCGATTATTTTATCCAGCCTGTTTATTTTAGTCTGTTCCGATCCTTCGATTTTTCGGGCGAAATCAGTGATCTGTTCTTCGGATACAGATGGCGGGATTTCGGCATTCCACATCCCATTTTTCTTGGCTTCTTCCACTTTCATCCGGCCAAAATCAGTCATTCGTCCCTGCGTTTCGAGTTTGGCGACCGTGGCTTTGTTACGCTCCGACCATTTGCTGTTTTTTCGCCGCGGACAAAAATATTCGATATACGTTTCATTGTCGATACTTTTCATCCGGCTGTCGATCCAGCCAAAGCACAACGCTTCCTCCACCGCTTCATCGGGAGTCAGGGTCTCAGGCCCGTCCTTTTTCCCGAAAATCACCCATATTCCTTCGTTGACGGAATGATTTTCCGAAAGCCATACGGAACGTATCCCTGTCGGCAAATAAAATCGAGTTTTCCATTCGTTCTGTTCTTTAAAATTCATTCATGTTGATTACTAAATTCATTATCTTTTCCAAATGACTGTTCGCTACATTCTCAAGTGCCAGTGTACCGCCAAGTATGATCATTTCTTTCTTCCCGAATCGAACTCCCAATCGGTCGTCAAGCATTACATTCCGCATACTTTCGGCAATTCCCGTTTCTTCCAGAAAATCGTTTGGATGTCCGGCTGTACAAATGACAAGTCCTAATTTGATTTGCTTCATTTTCATTGTCTTTTTCCCTTTCCGGTCATAACCGTAAGCATATCCAACGGAATAAACCCGGTCGAACCAACCTTACATTTTTGCAGGGCAATCACTCCACCAAACCGGATAGAGAAAAATGATAGCGTCTGCCCATTCTATTTTCCGGTGTTCTGCGGCAACATCTCCGGATAAGGGAAGTTCTGTCTTTGCAAATCCTTCCCTGTTATATTCTTCTTCCGTCATATCGGATTGAAATTCCATCCTGTATAAATCCGATATTTCAACCTGGTGATTGCTCATTTTTAAAGCATTCAACAACGTCTGCAATACCTTATATGTAAATGATTTATTGCTCGGATGCGCATAAATGATTAGTACTTTCACAGTTTATTGAATGTAATATGTTTTTCTTTCAAGGATATTTTGCCGGCTTCATATCCGTATTTTTTTGCTTCTTTCTTGTAAGTCAGAAAAGAATGGTAGATGTCGAAGCCTGTAATCGTTTTGATTTCTTCAAATGAAAGCCTTACTGTCGGGCTGCCGTCGTTTTGAAGATACTGCCATAATGATTCGTATTTGCTCATGATTTTACCGTCGACGGCTT
>JAITAH010000234.1 GCA_031284225.1 Dysgonamonadaceae bacterium
GTGGTGTACAGTGTGGCCGGAAGCAAACTTGCAAGCAACCGGAACAGTGCAACAATGAATGTGTCTTCTTTGTCTAAAGGAGTTTATATTGCTTCCGTAGTGTTGGAAAACAATCAAACCACGGTAGTGAAGTTTATAAAGTAAAAAGTTGAATTTTCCGTCATTGCGGGTGCAAGAAAACCCGCAATGACGGATTTATATGATGCGAAATAGATAAAAAATATGAAATTGCTAAATTATTACATAATGGCGATTATCGGTTTTATAACGATATCGTGTTATGGACATGCTGCCACACGTACCGGCGCCGATGATTATACAACCGTACAAGGTCGAATAGAATACACTAATCCGATTATAACCGGAATGAATCCGGATCCAAGTATTTGCCGTGCAGGAAACGATTTTTACTTGGTAACTTCTACTTTTGAATATTTTCCCGGATTACCGATTTATCACAGTAAAGATTTGATTCACTGGAAGTTGATTGGGCATGCCTTATCAAGTCCGGTCAGTAATCCGTTAATGGGATGCGAGGCTTCTACAGGCGGCCAGTATGCACCTACCATACGGTATCATAAAGGTACATTTTATGTGATCGGCACCAATTATGGAGGACAAGGTTCTCAAGGAATTTTTTACGTAACGGCTAAAAATCCGGCCGGTCCTTGGTCCGACCCGATATGGACAGGAGATTGGTATGTCGATCCTTCTCTTGAATTTATAAACGACACTTTATATTACTTGAGTCCGGATAATGCCGGTAATTTTTTACTGGGTATAATGGATCCGGAAACCGGTAAATTTACCGAACCTTTAAAGAAAATCGCAACCGGACTTGGAGGCTCGTCTCCCGAAGGCCCGCATTTTTATAAGATCAACGGCTATTACTACATTATGTCTGCCGAAGGAGGTACCGGTTACCAGCATCGGGAAGTAATACAGCGAAGTAAATCTCCCTGGGGACCCTATGAAGCCAGCCCCAAGAATCCGGTTCTTTCAAACATGTCCGATCCCGAAAATCCATTTCAAGCAATAGGTCATGCCGATCTGGTTCAACTTGAAGATGGAAGCTGGTGGGCGGTTTCTCTGGGAATCAGACCTAAAAATGGGAGATACCAACATTTAGGTCGGGAAACATTTCTTGCGCCTGTTACATGGGATGAAAACGGTTGGCCGGTAGCCGGTACGAATGGTATTGTGAAGGAAAAATACTTTGCGCCAAACTTACAGCAACATATCTGGGAAAAAGATCCGGTTCGAGATGATTTTGAAAAGACAACATTGAACTTATACTGGAATTTTATCAGAAATCCGCGCAACGAAGACTGGTCGCTTACCGAAAAACCGGGATATTTACGATTGAAAGGTTCCGGCGTCAATTTCAGTGAAAAAAAATCGCCCGCTTTTATTGGCCGGCGACAATCTGCGTTCAATATCGTTGCGTCAACAAAAATCGTTTTTACCCCTACTGCTGAAAATGAAGAAGCAGGCTTAGTTGTAAGAGCCAATGATAAAAATCATTATGATTTGCTTGTTACTAAACGGGAAGGAAAAAAAGTAGTGATGTTCAGGAAATACTTGAAAGATAAAATCGCCGCTGTCCATTACGAAGAAATTCCGGAAGGGGATATCATTCTATGCATTAGCGCCACGGATAAGGAATATAAATTAGGGATACAAGAAGAAGGGAAGGCTCCAAAATTTATAGGAACGGCTTCTACTAAAGATATTTCCAATGAGGTTATCGGCGGTTTTACCGGCGTATTTATCGGAATGTATGCTTCCGGCAATGGAAAAGCCAATGTGAATCCTGCCAATTTTGATTGGTTTGACTTTCAGGAAGCAGATATTGAGAATAAAAATTAGAATTTTAAAAATTTATATGTAACTTTCGACAAATTTGCAATGCACTAATTAGATGAAGAACACATTATATCTGATTTTGTTTCAGTCCCTTTTTCTGCTTACAATCCAAGCGCAGGAAAAATATCAATGGAAATCTTTGCCTGTCGGCGGCGCCGGTTTTGTTTCCGGCATCATTACTTGTCCGCAGGAAAAAAACCTGATTTATGTACGGACGGACGTCGGCGGAGCTTATCGCTGGATCGACCAGACACAATCGTGGAAACCTCTGACCGACTGGCTTCCGGAAACGGCCGCTTCCTATATGGGAGTCGAAAGTATGGCGATTGATCCGCAAGAACCAAATAAACTGTATTTGTATTGCGGAACAACTTATTGGAACAGAGGACGTAGCGCTATCCTTTTTTCCGATGATTACGGAGAAACATTTGTCGAAAAAGCTGTAGTAACAAACCTGTTTCCCGCTAACGGCAACGCTAACGGCCGGCAGAGCGGTGAACGCTTAGCGGTCGATCCGAACAAGGGAAATATTTTGCTTTGCGGTTCCCGTACCAGAGGCTTATGGAGAAGTACGGACGGCGGAGAAAGTTGGATACGATTAAGTAATACTGCTTTCCCGAATAACCGGAAAGTCGCTTTTGTGCAATATATTCCGGGTTCGGCAACCAAAGGGAATCCAACTCCCAAAATTTATATCGGACTGCAATACAAGGGAGGAAATAACTTGTTTGTAAGCGCAGATGGAGGCGACACATGGAATCCGGTTGAAAATCAGCCGACTGATTTCATGCCGCATCGCTGCCTGCTTTCAAACGGAAAACTGTATATCACTTACACCGATTCGGAAGGACCCAGTACGGGCGGAACCGGCGCTATCAAAAAATACCATTTGGCTTCCGGAGAATGGACGGATATATCCCCCGGTAATTATTCGTTCGGAGAAGTTTCGGTTGATCCGGAAAACCCGGAAAATTTAATTACAACCACGCTTTCTGTCTGGCAAAAGCAAGCTTGGATTGCCGGCGAAAGCATCACCACCGGCGATCAAATTTTTATCTCTACCAACGACGGCGAAAGTTGGAAAAACCTGTTCGCTGCATCTTCCGTTTCTTATGAAGAACCATTGATCGAATGGCTGAAAATGGGTTCTCAACTGCATTGGGCGGGTTCCGTAAAAATTGATCCTTTTAACCGGAACCGGGCTTTTATTATTTCCGGGAACGGCATCTATATGACTGAAAATTTATGGGATACGAAACCGCTGTTTCAAATGGCGGTTACGAATCTGGAAGAAACCGTGCCGAGCGATTTAATCAGTCTTCCCAATGCTCCGGTGGTAACGATTATCGGCGATTACGACGGATTTGTCTATCACGACATAACCCAGTATTACGTCCGGCACACTCCTTCAGTGGGTACGACGACCGGATTAGGCGTAGCTGGAAAAAATCCCGGAATAATGGTTCGTGTAGCCGGAGATGTCTATCTGACTGAAAACGGAGGCGATCATTGGTTGAAAATCAACAAACCTCTTTCAGCGGTAACCGGAGGTTGGTGTGCTGTGAGTGCAAACGGTAAAATAATAATAATCACACCTTCCGGTTCGCGTCCTTTCTACACACTCGACAAGGGCGCTACTTGGGCGCAAATGCCGGGAATAACTTCTAATAATGTCCGCTTTTTTGCTGATTTTGAAAAAGAAGACATTTTTTATGCAAACATTGGAAACAGTTTATACACCTGTATTTACAATAAAGTCGCCGGAACATTTGAATATACAACCGTTGCAATGACAGGTGCATACAACAATCGCCTGACAATTGTTCCCGGCATGGAAGGAGAAATCTGGTATCCTCGAAATACAGATGGATTGGGAAGAATCAGACAGGCTCATCAAGCGCCTTTAATTGAGATTCTACCCTTGAGTCTTGTTACTTGCGTAGGTGTAGGAAAAGCGGCGCCGGATAAGACCTACCCCTCGGTTTATATTTGGGGGAAACCCCACAGTTCTGATTCGACCGGAATCTATCGATCTGATGATGAGGGCGTAAGCTGGATACGCATCAACAACGATATGCACCAGTTTGGCGGGCCGGGAAATGCTCAATTCATAAAAGGAGATATGAATGTATATGGGAGAGTATATATGAGTACCGTAGGAAGAGGTATCGTTTACGGGGAAATTCAACCGGAAACGGAGCCAATCCAATGCATGAAATAAACGAATTCGTATGAAAAAAACAATTTTAGTTCAGCTATTTATTATTGTAATGAGTTTATTTTGCGTAAAAGCGCAAATACAAATTACGGTAAACGCTCAAAAAGAGATCCGGGAAATTTCACCGTATATTTACGGCAGAAACGGCGGCGTATCCGATAATAAATGGCAACTTCTCAAGGATGCCGGCGTTAAGTTTTTCAGGGAAAACGGAGGTAATAACAGCACCAAATTCAATTGGCGAAAACAGTTAACCAGCCATCCCGACTGGTACAACAATGTATATGCTTGCGAATGGAATAAAGCCGCCCAGTTACTTCAATCCAATATGCCCGAAGCCAAAGGCATGTGGGCTTTCCAACTGTTGGGTTATGCGGCAAAAACCAACACATTTAATTTCAACGACTGGGATTATAATCACAGCCAATGGTGGGAAGGCGTGGCAAACAACTGGTGTGGAGGAGGCGGCCCGAACACAGGGAACGGCGACCCGCACAAATACCTTGAACCCTGGCCTGCCGATTCCACTGTAGCCATTCTAACGCACTGGTTTGATAAACTCGGCTTAAATAAAGATCAATTTCAATACTGGAATATGGACAACGAGCCGGAATGTTGGCATAGCACGCACGACGATATAATGCCGACTTCCATCAGCGCCGAAGAATATATCCAACGCTATGTGGAAGTGGCGACCAAAGCCCGTACTTTGTTTCCCGAAATTAAAATTGTAGGCCCTTCTTTTACCAACGAATGGCAGTGGTATAACTGGCAAAACGGTCTGGTTCCCGACCGGCAAGACCCGAATAAAAAATATCCATGGGTGGAATATTTTATCAAACGTATTGCAGAAGAGCAGGAGCGAACCGGTTTACGCCTGCTGGATGTACTTGACTTTCATTCTTATCTTGATAATAGCAGGGATGTTACGCTCCAGCTTCATCGCGTGTTTTATGATACGACGTATGATTATCCGGGAGCCAACGGCGTTAAAGTAGTCAATGGCGGATGGGATAACAGCATCACCAAAGAATATATTTTTAAGCGCAGTAACGATTGGATGGATAAGTATATGGGTACAAATCATGGAATTACGATGGGACTTTCCGAATTTGGCTCTATTTATGCTGCCGATCCGAATGTGGTAGCCGTTTGTTATGCTTCTTTACTGGGAACTTTTGCCGAAAACAATGTGGAGCTATTCACTCCTTGGGATTGGTATGTTGGTCAATGGGAAGTGCTTCACCTGTTTACAAAATATGCCGGAACGATTGCCGTCGCATCTACTTCTTCCCAAAATGAACGGGTATCGGCTTATTCTTCGATAAATTCCGATAAAGACAGGCTATTCATTGTGTTGGTTAACCGGGATGTTACAAACAGTCAAGCCGTCAATGTGTCTTTGGAAAACGTAATCCTCGCGGGAGAAAAAGCATTGTGTTATCAGCTAAGCAACCTGCCTTCGAGCGAAACATTCATTTCTGCCTCGAAAAACAGTTTAAAGAGCAGTGAAACAACGATCAGTAATAATACGCTTACATTAACATTGCCTAAATTGTCGGTAACGGCCGTACAGATACCTTTGAAATCGACGTCAGGGATAAAAGAAGTAAAAGAAACCGTATTTCGATTATATCCGAATCCCGCCAAACATCAGGTATTTGTAGAAACATCCGGATTGACCGGCAATGCTTGCATCACGATTTGTGATTTGACGGGAAAAACCGTCAAAACCATTCACCCGGAAAACGGCAATGAAATAAAAATTCCGGTTGATATAAGTAATTTTGAAAAAGGATTTTACATAGTAAATTTACATAGTAATCAAAGGATTTACAGCCAGAAACTGATGGTTCAATAACGATAAAATAAAGTAAATATGAAATTATCTCATTTTGCAATTGGAGTTCTTCGTTTTGTAATGATTTTCTCCGTTTGTGTAAGTATGCATGCTCAGACCGGATATAAAAATCCGATCATACGCGGGTTCAACCCCGACCCAAGTATTTGTAGAGTAGAAGACGATTTTTATTTGGTAACTTCTTCTTTTGAATATTTTCCGGGCTTACCCATTTATCACAGTAAGGATTTGGTAAACTGGAGACAAATAGGACATTGCCTGACACGCGATTCGCAGTTGCCCTTACACAAGGCGCCTGCATCGGGCGGATTGTTTGCGCCTTCTTTGCGTTATCACGATGGATTGTTCTATGTGATTTGCACCAATACATCGGGCGGAGGTAATTTCTATTGTACGGCAACCGACCCTGCCGGGCCTTGGAGCGAGCCTGTCTGGGTAACCATAAACAGTATAGACCCGGATATTTTCTGGGACGAGGACGGCAAAACGTACTTCGTAACGCAGGGCAGCGAAGGCATTCGCGTAACGGAATTTGATATTCAAACCGGAAAAGTGACTGGTCCCGAACGGCTGGTGTGGGGAGGCATCGGCGGACGTTTTCCCGAAGCGCCGCACATTTACAAAAAAGACGGCTTCTATTACTTGATGCTGGGCGAAGGCGGTACTGAATATATGCACAGCGCAACCATAGGACGCAGTAGAAATATTTACGGTCCTTACGAATCCTGTCCGCTGAATCCGATATTAACACATGCGAACCGCAAGGGACAGGGCAGCCCGATTCAAGGAACCGGTCATGCCGACCTTATACAGGCTCCGGACAACTCGTGGTGGATGGTTTTCTTGGGATTCCGTGTTATCCAGCCCTACGCTTACTACCATATACTTGGACGCGAAACATTCCTCGCTCCTGTTGACTGGCCTCGCGGCGGCTGGCCGCAGGTGAACGGCAACGGTACCGTTTCATTAAACATGAATGTACCGACCTTACCCCTGCATCCGTTTGAGAAAGCGCCTGCGCGGACAGATTTCGAGAATGATAACTTGGGTTTTGAATGGCAATACCTGCGCAATCCGATAAGGGAAAATTATTCGTTAACGGAAAAAAAAGGACATCTAAGAATAAGTGCATCCTCTTATACTTTGAACGAAACAGAAGCCGTATCAATCGTTTGCCGAAGACAAACAGAACATAATTTCACTGCTTCTGCTTTGTTAGAGTTCATTTCATCCAATGATAATGAAGAGGCAGGCATAACTTTGATACAAAATAATACACATCATTACGATTTATTATTAAAAAAATCAGATAAACAAACCATAGTTCAATTACGTGTTCGCATCGGTTCTCTCTCATACATCGCCGCAGAGCAGACAGTTTCCGACAACAAAGTATTGTTAAAGATAGAAGGTTCTCCTTATCAGTACACATTCTATTTTGCTGACGCTAAAGGTCAAAAATATACGGAATTAAGCCGGTTAGATACGCGCTACCTAAGCACAGAAGTGGCAGGAGGTTTTACCGGAGTGATGATAGGATTGTATGCTTCGTCCAATGGTAAACCAAGTGAGGCGAAAGCGTATTATGAATGGTTTGAGTATCAAACGGACGAAAAATGAAAAAAGTATTTATTTGCGGACTGTCAAGCATTTTAGTTTTGCTTCAGACAAACGCACAAATTAAACCGGTTCCGGTTTATCTGGATGACAGTAAACCGATTGAAATACGTGTTGAAGACGCCCTGTCGCGAATAACTTTGGAAGAAAAGATTGCGATGATTCACGCTCAATCCAAATTTAGCACGCCCGGCGTTCCCCGTCTGGGTATTCCTGAAATAGGAATGAGCGACGGGCCTCATGGCGTAAATAAAGAAATCGACTGGGATTCATGGAATTCCGCCGGATGGACTAACGACTCGTGTACGGCTTTTCCTGCTTTAACCTGTCTTGCAGCTACCTTCAATCCCGAACTATCCGCAATATACGGTAATGCTATTGGTGAAGAAGCCCGTTTCAGGAAAAAAGATATCCTGCTTGCTCCGGGTGTAAATATCTACCGAATGCCTCTGAATGGACGCAATTTTGAATATTTGGGGGAAGACCCGTATCTGGCCTCTCAAATGGTTGTTCCTTATATCAAAGGAGTGCAACAAAACGGGGTATCGGCTTGCATGAAGCACTTTGCTCTCAACAATCAGGAGAAATGGCGTGGACACATAGATGTAGAAATTAGCGACAGGGCTTTATACGAAATCTATCTGCCGGCTTTCAAAGCCGGTGTGCAAGAGGGCGGCGTATGGTCGATAATGGGTTCCTACAACAAGTACAGAGGACAACACTGCAGTCATCACAAACGGCTCATAAATGAGATATTGAAAGGCGAATGGGACTTTGACGGTATAGTAGTATCAGACTGGGGAAGCGCTCACGATACACGAGAAGCAGCCCTCTACGGACTTGATGTAGAAATGGGAACATACACCAATGGATTGACTCTAAGCAAAAACTTTGCATACAACGATTATTTTCTTGCACAGCCCTATCTTGAGATGCTGGAAAAGGGCGAATTACCACAGACTGCGCTTGACGATAAAATACGTCGCGTACTTCGAATCAACTTCAGAACAAACATGAATAGAAATCGTCCGTACGGAAGTTTTGCAACAAAAGAACATGCAGATGTTAGCCGTAAAATTGCAGAAGAAGGGATTGTTTTGTTGAAAAATACAAATAACTTTTTTCCTGTTCACAAAGACAGATACAAGAAAATAGTTGTTATCGGAGAAAATGCAATACGTCCTCTTTTGGTAGGTGGAGGTTCATCCGACCTGAAAGTGAAAAAAGAAGTATCTCCACTCGAAGGCCTTATCAACCAATATGGTGCGGATAAGATATCCTACACAATGGGATATGGCTCAGGACCTCCGGCTTACGACCGAGTTATTCCTTCTCCTTACAATGCTGATTCGTTGAAACGCGAGGCCCTCCTGTTGGTGAAAGACGCCGATGTTGTATTATTCTTTGGCGGGTTGAACAAAAATAACCGGCAAGACAGTGAAAGTGCAGACCGAATCACTTATGATCTTCCTTTCGGACAAAATGAATTAATAGAAGACCTGTTGAAAGTAAACAAAAACTTGGGAGTAATTCTCATTAGCGGAAATGGCGTAGCTATGCCTTGGCTTGATAAAGTTCAGGGTTTGATGCAGTCTTGGTATTTAGGCTCCGAAGCCGGAACCGCAACAGCTAATGTAATTGCAGGCAATGTGAATCCATCCGGTAAATTACCTTTCAGCATACCCAAAAAGTTAGAAGATAATGGCGCTATCGCTTTTGGTTCAATCTCGTATCCGGGTGATAGTATCCGGCAGATTTACAAAGAAGATATTTTTGTCGGCTACCGTTGGCACGACATTAAAAAAATCCCTGCTCTTTTTCCATTTGGCTATGGCTTGTCATACACTACGTTTGATTATGGAAAAATATCAACTGATAAAAAGGAATATAGGATTGATGATATAATAAAACTATCATTCACTCTTACCAACAAAGGAAATCTGGACGGTGCGGAAACCGTTCAGATATATGTTACACAGAATAATCCTTCACTCGTACGTCCTACTAAAGAGCTGAAAGGATTCCAAAAAGTTTTCCTGAAAGCCGGCGAAAGTAAAACGACAGAGATTTCCATTCCGGTGAAAACAATTGCATTCTTTGATGATAAAGCGCACGAATGGGTAGTGGAGCCGGATAAATTTACATTTCATTGTGCAACATCATCGGCGGATATTAGGAGTTCTGTTGTGGTAAATATAAAATGATTTCAAAAATGAAATGAAAACTGTTTTTGCTGTATTATTATTCTCATTCATTTCCGTTACGACTATCCGGCCGCAATCCTTTGAATTTGCGCATCTGGATATTACCGACGGACTGTCCAACAATCAAGTGGATTGTATCTTTAAAGACAGCCGCGGTTTTATGTGGTTCTCTACAAATTCCGGGTTAAACCGTTACGATGGCAAAAATTTTGAGGTTTACAAACACAATAAGCATAATCCTAACAGCGCTCCCGTCAACCGATTTATAGAGATCATGGAAGACAACAACGGTAATCTCTGGTTGAAATCTTGGGTGAGTTATTTTGTTTACGATTGGAAAGGCGAATATTTTATTCGCAATACGGATTCTATTCTGGCTGGTTTACGGCTACCTCCTAATCCGGATATCATCAAATTCGACAAGGAAAAAAATCAGTATCTCTATTATAAAGATACAGGAATATACAAATATGTTGTAAAGACAGGCGAAATCATTATTTATGAACAATCGGACAAGCCTCAGGCATTGAGTCGTAATCAAATTGTCGATTTTGAAATAGTGGGCGATTATCTATGGATATTATTTAAGGATGGTGCAGTTGAACGCATAAATGAAAAAACGGGAATAATGGATATTCGTGATTACTTTCTAAGAGAAAAATTGCATAATTCCACTATACCAAAAAAGATTTTCACGGATGCGGACGGCGATTTATGGATTTATCCCGGAATTGGCGATAAAGGCTTGGTTTTTTTTAATACGGAAAAACAGGAATGGCTGTTATCCGGCAAAGCATTTCTTCCATCTGTGGCGAATGTATTTATTCGCAATATTATACAAGATGATAAGGAGTTAATTTGGATTGGTACCGATCATGAAGGAATAACTGTTTTTGACAAGAAAAACAGCCGCCCGGTTGTACTGCGCAATAATGTATATAATAAAAATTCTATCAGCCAAAATTCAGTCATCAGCCTGTTTTGCGATGACATGGGAATGGTTTGGGCAGGAAGTTACAAAAATGGCGTTTCGTATTATCATCCGGCAATGTTCAAATTTCAAAAATCACCTTTGTATGTCCTTTTTAACGAGAAAGGGGAAACATTTGATTGCAACAGCATTTGTAAAGACGGACAAAACAATCTTTGGCTCGGAACAAACGACAGTGGATTGATAAAATACAATCCGCAAACAAATAAATTACAAACATTCAAAAACGACCCAAACAATCCGAACAGCCTTTCTTCCAATATCATTACCTGTATTTATCAAGATAAAGCACAAACTTTATGGATTGGCACTTTTTTGGGAGGATTGAATGCTTACGATGGCAAAAATTTCAAGAGGTATCAATTAAATGAGAACAACCGCAATTCGTTGTCAAATAAAAGCGTTTTCAGTTTGGCGGAGGATAATGAACAGAATCTTTGGATAGGAACATTAGGCAGCGGAATAGATAAATTAGATAAGAACCGGAAAAATTTTACACATTTCGATCATAAAAATAATATTGGAGTTATATCGGACTATATTTTAGCCATGCAATCCAATAAACAAGGGGATATTTATGCAAGTACCGACCAGGGTTTGATTCATATCAATACCAGCCAAGAAAAGCTATCCTCTTATTTCAATGAGGAACAATTATCAGATTCATTAACGAGCGGATTCACCAGTTATACTATCGTTGATTCCCGGAATTGGCTGTGGTTGGCTACGGATCAGGGTATCACTATCTACAATCCCTCCATAGGACGGTTTTATTACATTACTACCCAAAACGGACTTCCCAATAATGAAATTACTTCACTGGTCGAAGACAAAAAAGGGATGGTTTGGGCGGGAACTCGGAATGGTTTGATAGCTATTTCATGCAATACAAAAAAAGAACCATTTGATTTTACTATTTCGGATTACGACGTCAATGACGGATTGCCCGGCTCTTCGTTCAACTCCAATGCGGTATATAAGGATCATGAGGGTTTGCTCTATTTTGGTACAAATAAAGGCTATGTGTGTTTCGACCCGGAAAAAATTTCCTCCGACAACTTCAATCCGAGCTTGCGATTTACGGAACTTTTAATTGCCAATCAGAATATTAAGCCGAATCGGAAATACAATAACCGGATTGTGATTACTAAATCAATCGCCGATTTGAATGAAATTACGCTGAATTACAAAGAAACCAATTTTAGCTTAGTGTTTTCGGCTTTCAATTATATTCACTCAAAGAAAATCCGGTACAAATATAAATTGGAAGGGTTGGACTCCGGCTGGACGGAAACGGTCAATGAAACGGGGATGGCTTCCTATTCCAATCTTAGCCATGGAACCTATAAATTAACAGTATATGCGAGAATCGGAAATTTGGAATGGAACGATACCCCATTGGTAATGAAAATTATTGTAAAGCCTCCTTTTTGGCTTTCCTTGTGGTCATTTATTCTTTACTTTCTATTGGTTGCAAGTATAATTTTCTATTATATAAAGTACAAACTGAATAAGCAAAAACGGGAATTTGAACAGACGCAAAAAATTTTGGAAGCAAACAAAACACACGAAGTGGACGAATTGAAATTCAAATTTTTCACAAATATCAGTCATGAATTTAAAACGCCTCTCACACTGATACTTACTCCGTTGGAAAAACTCATGAAAACGCCGGCTTCGGATGAACAGCGCAACATGTTTAACATTATGTATCGAAATGGAAGCAATCTGTTGAATATGGTTAACGAAATACTCGATTTCAGAAAGTTTGACCTGAATAAAATGACCATCAATAAATCGACCGGTGAAATCATTTCATTCATCCGTGAAATATGCCATTCATTTGCTTTACTGGCTACTGAAAAAAAACTGAAATTTATCTTTACAACCCACATTGATGAATTGTACATGGAATTTGATCCGGAAAAGACAAAAAAGATTATTACAAATTTACTTTCCAATGCTTTTAAATATACCAAAGAAGGCGGGATTGATGTGAGTGTCGCAATCTATGAAGAAATGAACGGTAATACGATAAGATATATCTCCATTCGTATTTCGGATACGGGAATCGGACTGAAAGAAAAAGAACTGGAAAAAATATTTGAACGTTTCTACCGAGTCGAAAGCGCTCAGGAAAGTGGACAATCCGGTTCCGGCGTCGGCTTGCATTTGACAAGTGAATACGTCAAATTACACGACGGAAAAATAACGGTAGAGAGTACGGAAGGCAAAGGATCTGTATTTACCGTGCAAATACCGATTCAATATCCGGATAATTTACAGGTAAAAAATTCGACTACCGTCCTTTCCGAAGGAACAAAAAGGATGAACGAATTACTCTCCATCCATGAAAAAGCTCAAAACGTCTTGCGTCCCAATTTACATATGCTGTTGATAGTCGATGACAATGAAGACTTCTGTCGTTTTATCACTGACTTGTTTTCCGAAAACTACCAAGTTGTTACTGCGTTCGACGGCGAAGAAGCTTCCCAAATAGTCTTGGATCGCTTGCCGGACATTATTCTTTGCGACGTGATGATGCCGAAAATGAATGGTTATACGTTTTGCCGCTTGATAAAAGAGGACATACGCACTTCGCATATTCCGGTTATTTTACTTACGGCGAAATCTTCGGAAGACAGTAAATATTATGGAATAGAAGCCGGCGCCGACGATTATATAGCCAAACCATTTAATATAGATCTGCTTACATTGAAAATAGCTAAAATTATCGAAAAACAAAAAAACATTCAAGCGCATTTTAAAAAGAAAATCGACCTGTCGCCCAGTGAAATCGAAGTTACGAGCATGGATGAAAAATTTGTAAAAAAAGCCATTGCCGTTGTAGAAAAAAACATAGGAAATTCCGATTTTTTGGTAGAAGATTTTAGTAAAGAAATGGCGATGAGTCGCGTTTATTTTTACAAAAAATTAGTATCATTAACCGATAAAACACCCACCGAATTTATTCGTTTTATCCGGATAAAACGCGCAGCGAATTTGTTGGAAAAAAGCCAGTTATTTGTAAACGAAGTCGCTTTGCAAGTAGGATTTTACGATCCTAAATATTTCCGGAAATATTTTAAAGAAGAGTTTGGAATAACTCCCAACGAGTACAAAAAACGGTTTTGTAATAAGGATGTTAACTCAAAATAAATATATCCATGAAAACGATTCATTTAATATTGTTTTGTTCTTTGCTCGGAAGTCTTTCAGCACAAGCACAATTCATTTATCCCTTCCAAAACGCATCATTAAGCGATGATGAACGTTTAGACAACCTTTTGTCCTTAATGACTTTAGATGAAAAAATAAGCGCCTTATCCACCAATTTAGGCGTTTCCCGCTTAGGCATTCCAAGCAGTGGACACTCCGAAGGACTGCATGGCATGGCGCTGGGAGGTCACGGAAACTGGGGCGGTCGTGATGTATATCCGACCACCATTTTCCCACAGGCCTATGGATTGGGTGAAACATGGGATACGGAATTAATCCGTAAACTCGCCGATATAGAAGCCACTGAAATACGCTATTATACTCAAAATGAACAATTACGCAAAGGCGGAATGGTGATGCGAGCGCCCAATGCCGATTTGGCCCGCGACCCACGTTGGGGACGTACGGAAGAAAGTTTCGGCGAAGATCCTTTTTTGACGGCGCAAATGACCGTCGCATTTGTCAAAGGATTACAAGGAGATCATCCCAAATACTGGAAATCGGCTTCCTTGATGAAGCATTTTTTAGCCAACAGTAATGAGGACGGACGTGATTCTACTTCATCTGATTTCGACGAGCGCCTGTTCCGCGAGTACTATTCCTATCCGTTTTACAAAGGAATAACAGAGGGAGGTTCCCGCGCTTTTATGGCTTCTTATAATGCATGGAACGGCACTCCTATGACCATAAATCCTGTTTTAAAAGAAATCACTCGTAAAGAATGGGGAAACAACGGCATTATATGTACCGATGGCGGCGCGCTAAAGATGCTTATTGATGCACATAAAGCTTATCCCAACCTCACAGAAGGCGTTGTGGCGGTAATAAAAGCTTCTGTCGGCCAGTTTTTGGATACCTATCGCCCCGCTGTTTACGACGCCTTGGAAAAGGGAATATTGACAGAAACGGATATTGACCAAGCTATCCGAGGCAATTTTTATGTGGCTTTACGGTTGGGTTTATTAGACGGAAACAGAAGTCAAATACCCTACGCTTCCATCGGTGTAACGGATACGGTAAAACCGTGGTACAAGAAAGAGATTCAAGATTTTGCACGTATGGTAACCGCAAAATCAGTTGTTCTGCTTAAAAATGAAAACTTATTACCTCTGAACAAAAACAAGATACGTTCCATTGCTATCATTGGGCCACGGGCCAATGAAGTTTTACTCGATTGGTATAGCGGAACGCCCCCTTATACAGTTACGATTTTACAAGGAATTCAAAATGCGCTTGGCGATAAAGTGGAAATTCTCTATGAGTCTTCCAATGAAATGGATAAAGCGGCTATTGCAGCCGGAAAAGCGGATGTTGCTATTGTGTGCATTGGAAATCATCCGTATGGAACCGACCCGAAGTGGAAATACTCGCCGGTTCCAAGCGATGGACGCGAAGCCGTCGACCGGAAAGCGCTGACACTGGAACAGGAAGATTTGGCAAAAATTGTTCACAAAGCCAATCCCCATACGGTTGTAGTCTTGGTAAGCAGCTTTCCGTATGCCGTTAATTGGTCGCAAGAAAACGTGCCTGCCATATTACATATCACCCACAACAGCCAAGAGTTGGGTAATGGACTTGCCGATGTTATTTTCGGCGATTTCAATCCGGCAGGAAGAACCACGCAAACGTGGGTAAAAACGATTACCGATTTACCTCCCATAATGGATTACAATATTCGCAACGGACGAACGTATATGTATGCTAAAGCGCAACCGCTATATCCGTTCGGCTTTGGATTAAGTTATACAACTTTTGATTATAAAAAAATGTCATTGTCCTCTTCCGTCTTTCCCATCGCTGGAACATTGACTGTAAGTGTCGATATAAAGAATACAGGTAATCTCGATGGTGAAGAAGTCGTACAGCTTTACGTGTCTTTTCCGGATTCTCAAATTGAGCGACCGGAGAAGCAATTAAAAGGTTTTAAACGGGTCTCCATACCTGCCGGTAAAATAAAAACAGTTGAAATAGCTTTGAAAGCCGAAGATTTAGCCTACTGGGATGTTGAAAAACATCAATTTATTATAGAAAAAGGGAATGTGAATTTGATGATTGGAAATTCTTCCAAAAGTATCCGGTTGACGAAGCAAATTGTATGCCGATAAGTTGATATTGTATGATTGTGCAGTTTAAAATGGATGGAATGGGAGTTTAGAAATCAACATTGGTACATGATTGCTGGAAACTTTACTTCAAAACCGTCTGCGAAAGTCATCAAATTTGTACGGCACACCTGCTGCGGGAACTCAAATACTTCAATCAACTCTATGGACATGAATGGACAAAATCCTTTTCAAGTTTATTGACCGACGCTCTGCAACTGAAAAGAGAACTGTTGCCGGTTGATTATCTCCAGCCTGTCGAAAAACGAAAACAGTTCTACAAATGGAGCTATGGCTTTTGCTGTCATCCGTTCCGTCATTGATACGGCTATCAAAAATTCTCAAAATGTGTGGGGAGAGCTGAACTATATCGTTACGGTATCTGAATAGTTACAATAATCGAATACAATTGTGTATCCAAATGAATACAACCCCATCAGCCCACTTCTTATTACATAAAATCGACCGCTAAATCGAACGTTCGCCGGAATTGTTCATCAACGGCTTCGCGAATAGCGGTCAACGCAGGAAATGGGTCTTCATGTTTGTATTTATAGGGATAATCGAGAATATCCACCCGAATCGGTATGTCGCGTTGCGTTCCCTGCAAGGTATTGATGATTTCGTAAGCGGGGACAATCGTATCTTCGGCCAATGCAATGGCGTAGATACGATCGCTTATGTTCCGGAAAATAGCTTCCCTGTATTTGGTTAGGGTTTTGTAATTGAGCATACTGCGAAAATTTACGCCTTCGGGATGCGCTTCCCCTAAATAATGGCGCAAGACTTCATCCCTTTTTATATGGCTTTCAAGATGTTCCACCACGTAGGAATAGAGGCTGACGTTCGCTTCGCTATCCAAAATATATTTGGAAACCGGCGAAAGGCGGTTGAACACGGCGCCCCCGCAAAACGAAACCAGTTTTGAATTAGAAAAATAACCGTTCTGATTCGTCATCATCAATATTTCGGCCAGGAAACTGCCGATGGAATAGGATACGATATCGACAGTTGCTTCCGGCGCAATACTGCTGTGTTTCCCGACTTTCACGTTTTCAATGAAAGCAATCACGTCGTAATACGTTTGCAGGCCCGACCAGATAAAGCGTTGCGGTTTATTGTGCAAGCGTGTGCTGATGGCTACATTAGACAGGCTGGAATTAATCACATCCTTGTGCCGCTGCCTCCGTTGCCGACTGACGCCATACATCTCGTGCGTATCGCTCCAAACCGCCGGCGCCCGGTTCATGTGAAAAGCGATCGGAAATAAAACGACCGATTTACCCGTTTTATCCACCAAATATTTAGCCCAAGGTAAATATTTGCTCCAATGTTTTTCGTTAAATCCGTGAAACATCAAGATAATGCCTTTGGCTTTTTCTTCTTGTTTGGGAGCGACTATGTGATACCGAAAATGGATATTTTCCATGATTTCCGCATCTTTTTTGTTCAACATTTCCTGAATAATGTCCGGTTCGTATTCATGCTGCACGCCGGGCAGATATTCGTAATCGTCGTTATTTCCCGACCCGCCCGGCAGAATGAACCGGTACTGCGATTCGAAACTGAAGTTTTTTATCACGGTCGTTGCATCGATCGAAATTTCAGGCTCTCTATAATTCTCTATCGCTTTTAAGCGATTAAACATTTCGAGGTAATCCATCTTTTCTTTCTTCTTTTATCTTTTTATTTTTCAATAACCGCGTATGTTGAAACGGACAATAGCCGCATCATAAGCCGGAATCGAGAGTGGATACAGGGTATTGCCTTTCATATCCATCGAACATTTCCGGCGATTCAGCAGGTTTTCGGCGGAGGCGATTGCGGCGTCCACAATTCCGAAATATTCGAAAGCATGGACAGGTATCCAAACCCGGACATCTGCCGGTTGAGCGTCGAAATTGGCGACTATCAGCAGCAGTTCATCTTCCCAATACCGCAGGAAAGCGTATTGCCGGGAAGCATTGAAATGTTCGTTTTGCAAATTCACATACATCAGGTCGTAAAACAGGCCTTCGCGTAGGGCCGGGCTTTCGTTGCATAACCGAAGGAGGGTTGCGTAGTATTGCCGGAGCGCGCGCTGTTCGGCCGACGGGGCCGTGCGGAAGACCGGCAGACTCCAATAATCGAAGATAGTTGTCCGTCCGTCGCGACCGCTGAAGCCTTCTTCGTCCATCCCCCGTTCGCCCAATTCCTGACCGGAATAGACCAGAAAAGGATTGGTATTCATCATCGCCGACACAACTAACGCCGGACGGGCGGCTACCGGATTGCCCGCAAAGAAATCCGATGCTATCCGTTGTTCGTCATGGTTTTCCAAGAAATTCAGCATTCGGGGTTGAATATCATTTACAGCCTGCCAACGGCCGGTTATGGCTTTGGCAGACTCGCATCCGGTTACAATGTTCCGCAAAGTTTCGTAGAGGCCAACTTTGTCGTAGAGGTAATCGAAACCTCCACGGTAGATGTAATCCCGGTACTGTTGGGGATTATAGACTTCGGCAATGAAAATCGCCTCCGGGTGGCGAGCTTTGATTTGCGGAATTACCCATTCCCAAAAAGCGACAGGCGTCATTTCGACCATGTCGCAACGAAATCCGTCGATGTTTTGGGCTGCCCAGTAGAGCAGGATGTCCCGCATTTTTTGCCAAGTGTCGTGGTTTTCATAATTCAGCTTCACCGTATCTGTCCAATCATAATCGCTGATTCGGCGATGGCGGGCATCGTAGTAATAGTTCTGCGCCTCGAAATTGCGGTTGGCCGGCGATACGTGATTGGGGACGAAGTCGATGATCATCTTCAGTCCGGCAGCATGGGTACGCCTGACCAGCGTTTCCAGCGCCGTCATCCGGTCGGGAACGCCGTTGTCCGCCAGATCAGGGGCAATGGCGTAATAATCCCGAATGGCGTAAGGCGATCCGGCTTTTCCTTTCACTATTTCCGGCAGATTTTTCGGAAGTCCGTCGGCGGAATAATCGGTTTGTGTGGCATGGTCGATCAGTCCGGTGTACCAAATATGGGTAAAACCCATCTTCCGGATCTTCTTTAATACAGGCAGGGTAAATGCCGACAGTTTTCCACAGCCGTTTTCTTCGATGTCGCCGTTCGGTATCGGATGGGGATTCCGGTTGCCGAATAAACGTGGCAAGACTTGATAAATAATCATTTTCATGCAGCAAAGTTAAGGATATTTTTGAATTAATGTCCGATTTGGAAATGGGAATATTCTCTCTTTTGTATCACGTACACATCTATCCGCAGTAAAAAAAGGAAAGGTTGCAATGTGAAAATACACTGCAACCTCTTTTTTTGTGATCCATCTGGGGCTCGAACCCAGGACCCCATCCTTAAAAGGGATGTGCTCTACCTGCTGAGCTAATGAATCATCATCGCTTTTTAAAAGCGACGGCAAAGGTAGATAATTTATTTAACTTTGCAAACAAATCAAGTAAAAACTTGAAAAAAATCCTACTCATACCTGTAACAGGTGCCCTTTTTTTGATTTAAATTTAAATTCACATTCATCGTTATCAGTTATTATTTGGTATTAAAAAAAACAGGTTATCGTTTATAAGAAGGACTTTCTTACTACTCCGGGGTGGCAAGCCCCAAAGAATAACCTTTATATATGCTTGTAATGGGCTATTGGGATATTTCGAATGAACCGTCAATACAATTTCCTGAACTATTCGTAAAAGAGAGATTGTAATTCCCTTCATTCCATCCGCTGACGTCGATCGACAATTGACCGTTGGCAACGGCATTAACAGTCTCGAAGTAAACTACTTGTCCGGATGCTTCCCTGATTTCCACTTCAATATTATCTAAAGAAAGCAAATAATGGACGGTCAGGACTGATTCATTTTTGCTTACTTCAAATGGCAAAACCAACGATCGCATACGGCCAATAGCAAAATAGCCGTGTAATTCCATTGTTTCCTCATCTTGACAGAAAGTTTCACTGGCAACTGTCATAGCCGAAACACTACTAACGGAATAGGCGAATAAGCCACCATTGGCTATTCCCCATAAACTGATGAATAAAAAAAACTTTTTCATGTTTGTAAATTTATGTTTATAAATTGTTAAATACGCGACAAATTTAGTACATAATATTCACTGAAAAATGACGATAAAGTAAGCTCAAAGGTTTTATTCAAACAAATAAAAAAGCACAGGATTGATAATTAATGGTTTACAATTTTATTGGAAAGCTGGTAAAAAGTTTTTTTATCCGAGAATTAAGGTATCCATGAATTTTGCAATATCGCCATGTTCGGGAATTTCTAATTTTTTCCGGATAAAGGTTTTCCGGATTTGGATGATATTCACATTCGATTGCAGGATAATGGCAATTTCCGTATTATTCAATCCGGATTTCGTCAGGCAGCAAATTTTATATTCCAAGTCGATAAGCTGGGGAAACATCACCTTTATTTTATCGAAATAACCTTTGTACAACTCATTCATGACTTGGTAAAATACTTCCCAATCGAAACTGTCTTTTTCGTAGATAATTTTGTTTATTTTTTTCAGGATTTCTTTTCCTTTTTCTTTTTCTTCCTCTCGCAAATAGCCTTCAAACAACGATATTTTCTTTACGATATCAAATTGTTTTTTCTTAAAGGCGTGAATGGTATTATCGGCGTCATTCACCATTTCTTTCAATTGATGGGTCGTTTGTTTGGCTTCGGACAAAGCGTTTTTATGCTGTCGGTTCGTATGGTAAAAGAAAAACAAAATCAAAAAGACAGTCATAATCAACAAACAAAGCGTCAACAGAATCCATTGTTTTTGAATTACTAAACGGTTATTTATACCCTTCACAAGTTCAAAATCGTATTTTTTTTGCAATTCCAACAAATTCGTCTTTTCTATTTTATCCCGCACCCAATCATAATAATAAAGATATTGCCGGTGATAGTCCAAAGCCTTTTGCAGATTGCCGTTTTTTTCTTCCAAACGCGACAAGAGTTTATAAGCGCTAACCAAAGCCGTTTCATCTTTCTGTAATTCAAGCAATTTGACTGCCTGAGCGGAAAAACACAAAGCCGAATCCATTAGGACGGTTTTCTCGTACATGCCGGCCAAAGTTAAGCATATTTTGGTTTGCAAACAGGTATCGGAAACCAAACGTAGGGCGTGAAACAATTCTTTTTTTGCCGATTGCGACTCATTATTAGCCAAATAGGCCACTCCTAAATTATGCCGAGTCAGCGCTATTTGATATGAATCCTGACGACTTTCTGCTAATTTCAAAGCCTTGTCAAAATATTTCAAAGCGCTTTCTTTTTGCTTTGCAAGGAAAAAACTGTTACCTATAATGTTCAGAGTCAATACTTGCCGTGCATAATTGTCCGGCGACTGACAAAAATATTCATAAGCCGATATAAACCGTTCTATTGCTTCGGAATACAATTGTTGAGTATAATACAGTTCGCCAATAAAATACTGTATTAATCCTTTCTGGGTTCCATTTGTGATTTGTTTAGCAAAAGTTTCCGCCGTCAAATAAGCATTTAAGGCTTTTTCGCAGTTTTGTTGCTCCTGATAAACCCTTCCGGAATAAAATGAGGCCAGCATCGCTTTTTCCCAATTTTCTTTTTGGCAAAAATAGTCCATCATCTGAAAAATCAATGTGTCTTGGGCAATGTTTTTATAAGCTTTATCCTTAGCCCAAGTAGTGAGCAGAACGTAATCGGCAAATAGCGATTGATTTAATTCAGCAGGATAATGCACAGACTCCAACAGAGCTAAGGCCCGGTCGGGATAAGTTTCTACCAGATTATCTGCTTCGGTAAGTATCTTCTTAACATCCTGTGAATAATAAGTACAGGAAACTAAAACGAAAAACAATATAAAAGTCGAATAACCAGATTTTATCATTACATTATTTATTTGAAACAGGGCGAATATAATAAAATTGGAAGCACAACACAAAAAAAATACAATTATCTTGCAATATTTTTGCAAAGATAGTGGAAAATTTCTTTGCAAGTCCTAAAAAAACAGGATTTTTGCTTAAAGGAAAATTTAAATGGGGACGATATAGAAACGAACGAACTTCTTTTGTCTTCTGCATTTTGGCAATGTTTCAAATGACTCGCTTATGGAGTGCAAAAGTAATACAATTTCTTGAATAATGTGAAATATTTGTTTATAACTTTTATCAAAAGTTATTTTTTTGTCATTGAACCAGGGCGATTGAACCGGATCGAAGCTAACGTTTGTTCGTCGGAATAATTTTCAAAACTGCAAATACAGCTGAAATTTTCCACATTACACACAGACGGATAACAATTTCCTGCTAAATTCATAGCGGAAAATACAACTTTTTTCTTACGATTCATCCTACCAAAGCAATTATAAATTATCTTTGCGCCATGAAACAACTGTTAGCAACCAATAAATATTTTTTCGGTTCGGTGATTCTCTTTTCCGTTCTGGAAAGTATTCTGTTGGCCATAACCACAAAAGCCGAAGTAACGCTCTGGGTGAATACGCATGAATATGTAATGCTGGACCAATCCCTTCTATTCGTTAATAACGGCGGCACAACGCTCTTTTCCGTTGCGGTTGTCCTCCTTTTCGGAATTTGCAAAGGATGGCGTATGGTTCTGAAAGTATCGGCGTGCCTTTTGTTGGTGATGCTCGTTACTCAGTTTGCCAAGCACATCCTTTTTCCGGGAACGCCCCGCCCCACCCTTTATTTCGAACCGGGCGCTTTACGCCTGATCGACGGCGTGAAACAGTTGACTACCGAAAGTTTCCCGTCCGGACATACGTCGGCCTCGTTTGCGTTGGCTACTTTTTTTGCTTTGTACTGGCCGCACAAGCAATGGCATTGGCTACTGGCTTTGCTGGCCTTTACCGTTGGCTACGCGCGGGTGTATCTGTCGCAGCATTTTATTACCGATGTGTATGCCGGCATGTTGCTCGGCGTGATTCTTACAACTTTGATTTACCATTTTTATCCGGATAAATGGGAAACGAAACGTCGGTCAACCGGCGATGCGCAACAGATATGATCAGAAAAATCAGGCAATATATCGAAAAACGCCATTTATTGGACGCAGGCGATAAGGTAATCGTCGGATTGAGCGGCGGCTCCGATTCGGTCGTTCTCCTTTCGATCTTGCACCGCTTGGGTTACGACTGTCTGGCCGCACACTGCAATTTCCATTTACGGGGAGAAGAAGCTTTGCGAGACGAGCAACATTCCATCGCTTTTGCTCAATCGTTGAAAATCCCCTGTTTTAAACAGGATTTTGATACGTTGTCCATCGCCCGCCAACGAGGCATTTCCATCGAAATGGCCGCCCGCGATTTACGGTATGAATGGTTTGAACAACTTCGCCGCGACCAAAACGCTCACGCCATCGCCGTTGCCCACCATCGCGACGACAGCGTCGAAACCTTGCTCCTGAACCTTATGCGGGGCACAGGCATTAAAGGGTTAACAGGCATCAAGTCGAAAAACGGCTTTGTTGTCCGTCCGCTGCTGGACGTTTCCAAACAGGATATTTTACAGTACGCCGCCGAAAAACAGTTGCCGTTCGTTACCGATTCCAGCAACCGGGAAGACGAATACATGCGGAATAAAATCCGACTGTCGGCGCTTCCGCTGCTGCGATCCATTCAACCGGCCATCGACTCGGCGCTGATTCATACGATGGAAAATGTAAACGAGGCGGTCAAAATCTACGACTTTCATATCCAGGAAGCCATTCGGAACGTTTTCGATCGCAGAAACGGAACAATTCATATCGGGCAATTAAAAACGCTACCCTCGCCCGAAGCCGTTTTGTTTGAATTATTGAAAGAATACGGTTTTGGACGAGATACGGTGCAAGACATTGTCCTCGCTATGGATAAACACAGTGGAAAAGAATTTTATTCTTCGGAATACGGCTTAATAAAAGATCGCGATTTTTTCCTCTTATTTCCCCGATCCGACGCCGGCGAACCGCTTGTCGAAGAAATTTATAAAGAAACCGTTACGGAGGTTGCCGTCGATGCGAATTTCAAAATCGCAAAAGATCGGAACATCGCTTATTTTGACGCTGAAAAACTGCAATTTCCTCTGCAAATCCGCCCATGGAAACAAGGCGACAAGTTTATGCCTTTCGGAATGAATCAGTTTCAAAAACTAAGCGATTACTTCAGTACCAATAAATTCAGCAAGCCGGAAAAAGAAAAAACACGGATCCTGTGCTCAGGCAACGATATTATTTGGATTATCGGGCACCGAACGGATCATCGCTACCGCATCACTGAAAAGACTCAAAAAGCGGTTATTTTGAAACTTTTTTGAAAAACCATTGGTATAAATCAAAAAACTCTCTATCTTTGTAGCGAAAAACTTCAGCAATGATTAGAAATCGTATTGCTTTACTGCAAATTTCACTCACACATTAAGATGTTTATTTAACACATACATATATTTTATGCAGAAATACAATATTTTGCAACTCAAAGACATGGATCAAAACAGTTTGATCAGTTTAGCTAAAGAATTGGGATTAACTAAAGTTGAAAAACTACAAAAAAACGATTTGGTTTATCAGATTTTAGACCAGCAGGCCATTGTTAATGCAGCGATGCAAGCCACGCTGGATAAAAGCGATCGCAGACGGGGAAGGCCCCGGAAGCAACAACCGGCGGCGTCCCCTAATCAAGCGAAAAACGTTCCGGAAGCCAAGGCTACCAAAGACACGCCTGAAAAAGACGAAAATCAAGCGCCGAAAAATAAACCCGGACGAAGAAACAAAAAAGGAAAACCGGAAAACAATCCGCCACAACAAACGGTCAATCAGGCCGAACCTCCGGCTGACGTCAAACCCGAAACAACGCCGGAAGCGCCGGTTGAAAAAACCGTCCGCAAGAAAAGAGAACGGATTACATCGCCCGTACAAATCAACATTCACCCCACCGAAGCGAATGAACCGCCGATAAAAGATTTATTTGCATCGATCGCCGTGCCTGCCATCCAACCGCCGGCTATTAGCGCCGGCGAAGACCATCCGCCGGTCCGGGAAACGCAACAACCGGAAGAACCGAGCGTCGCATCTGCGCCTGCGCCTCCCGCCGCTGGACAAACTCCGGCGACCGAAGAATCCGCCGGTTCTCATAAACTGGTTTTCCGGCACAGTCCTCAAGTCAACAGCGTGATGGATCAGGTTTTATTTACTAAACCCAACCCGCAACAATCCAATAAGAACAATCCGAATCTCAATAAAAATAAAATCCAACCCAGCAATCCCAACAATCCGAACGCTATCAACAACAATGTAAACCATCTGCCCGTTAAAGAAAAAGCCTTTGAATTTGAAGGCATACTGACCGGCGCCGGCGTTTTAGAAATTATTCAGGAAGGCTATGGATTTTTACGTTCGTCGGATTACAACTACCTGTCGTCGGCCGACGATATTTATGTATCCTTGTCGCAAATCAAACTTTTCGGCTTGAAGACCGGCGATGTGGTGGAAGGTCCTATCCGTCCGCCAAAAGAAGGCGAAAAATTCTTTCCATTAGTTAAAGTGGATTTGATTAACGGCTTGCGTCCGGAAGAAGTCCGCGACCGCGTACCGTTCGATCATCTGACGCCGCTTTTCCCTGACGAGAAATTCCATCTAACCCGGAGCATGAGTCCCAAAGTGATGGACAAATTGGCGCCCCGCGTCGTCGATTTATTTTCACCCATCGGAAAAGGCCAGCGCGGATTGATCGTCGCTCAACCGAAAACCGGTAAAACCGTGTTGTTGAAAGACATTGCCAACTCGATTGCCTGGAATCATCCCGAAGTGTATATGATTGTCCTACTCATCGACGAACGGCCGGAAGAAGTTACCGATATGCAACGTAGCGTTGACGCCGAAGTGATCGCTTCCACGTTCGACGAACCGGCCGAACGCCACGTAAAAATAGCAGATATTGTCCTGAACAAAGCCAAACGAATGGTTGAATGCGGCCACGATGTCGTTATCCTGCTCGATTCCATTACCCGTCTGGCACGCGCGTACAATACCGTACAACCGGCTTCGGGAAAAGTATTATCCGGCGGTGTGGATGCTAACGCTCTGCAAAAGCCCAAACGCTTTTTTGGCGCCGCCCGCAATATCGAAAACGGAGGTTCCCTCACCATTATCGCTACCGCATTAACGGAAACCGGTTCTAAAATGGATGATGTCATCTTTGAAGAATTCAAGGGTACGGGTAATATGGAATTGCAATTAGACCGCAAACTGTCGAACAAACGGATTTACCCGGCTGTCGATATTGTTGCTTCCAGTACCCGCCGCGACGATTTGCTCCAAGAACGCGACACCGTCAACCGCATGTGGATTTTGCGCAAATACCTTTCCGATATGAACAGCCTCGAAGCCATGGAGTTTGTAAAAGACCGCATGGAAAAAACATACAGCAACGACGAGTTTTTATTGTCCATGAACGGATAAAAAAACGAACCGGAAAACCGGACGTTCCTGCTAAAAAAAAGAAAGCTGCCTCGCTCAAGAGACAGCTTTCTTTTTATTTATCGCCGGTTTCCCGGATTATTTTTTCGCTATTACCCGGATCATTTCGAGGACTTTGTTTGAATATCCCCATTCGTTGTCGTACCAAGAAACAATTTTTGCAAAGTTGTTGTCCAGTGAAATACCGGCTTCGGCATCGAAAACAGACGTTTTGTCGCAACCGCGGAAATCGGTAGAAACAACGGCTTCTTCGGTATATCCCAAGATGCCTTTCAATTCGCCTTCGGAAGCGGCTTTCATCGCGGCCTTAATATCGTCTTTCGTAGCGGGTTTTTCCAAAACAACCGTCAAGTCAACAACCGAAACGTCGGACGAAGGAACCCGAAGCGACATACCGGTCAATTTCCCGTTCAATTCGGGAAGTACTTTGCCTACGGCTTTGGCGGCGCCGGTAGAAGATGGGATAATGTTTTCCAAGATGCCGCGGCCTCCGCGCCAGTCTTTGGACGACGGACCGTCAACGGTTTTTTGCGTAGCGGTGGCGGCATGAACGGTTGTCATCAAACCTTTCACAATACCGAATTTGTCATTCAACACTTTGGCAATCGGCGCCAGACAGTTAGTGGTGCAGGATGCGTTGGAAATAATATCTTGTCCGGCATACGTTTTATCGTTGACGCCATAGACAAACATCGGCGTAGCATCTTTGGAGGGTGCGGAAAGGATGACTTTCTTCGCGCCGGCTTCGATGTGTTTGCGGGCGGTTTCGTCGGTTAAGAAGAAACCGGTCGATTCGACGATTACTTCTGCGCCGATTTCGTTCCATTTCAGGTTGGCCGGATCTTTTTCGGCCGTTAAACGAATTTTCTTTCCGTTAACTACTAAATAATTGCCTTCAACAGCCACATCGCCTTTGAAATGACCGTGCACCGAATCATACTTTAACATATAGGCCAAATAATCGGCAGCCAGAAGGTCGTTGATACCTACGACTTCGATGTCTTTGGAAAAATTATACACTGCGGCACGGAACACCATACGACCGATACGGCCAAAACCATTAATACCTACTTTAATCATTTTGAATTTGTTTTTATAGATTAATACTTGATTGTTTATTCACAATTCTTGTTTGCCTTCTTTTTGCAGCACAAAAGTAGTATTTTTTTGATGATTTATCAAAGAAATTTTTGCTTTTCTTTGTTTGTACGGGCGATTATTTTCACATTCGCAACGGGCGGAGGCACAGGAGGCTAAAAGCGACAGTATCGCTGCGCCGGCTGTGAATTGGAAGAAACGGATGGTTTTCATCATTCTTTCTTTTTGAATTGAGAAGACAAATATAGCTGAAATTTTCCACATTACAACAATCGTTTCCCGGCTCCGGACGCGGCAAAACTGTCTTTATAATCTATTCACCTGAAGTCGGGAGAAGACATAGCCTCTTATGGACTATATCTCAATAGAATACGATATAAAACGAGCGATTTTTCCCGTATAGGAACAAGCTGTTCGTCGTGTACCGAGTACCCAAAACATTTCCGCTTCCAATTTCTTTCGTGAAGAAATCCGAAGCGGAAATAATCCTGCGAGTTTGTATTTACCGACGGGCCGCCGTTTCAGCGCAGCCGTAACATGTCGCCTTCTTCCGGTACGTAGTCGAAAGGCCTCTTATTCAGCTTGTAAAGCCTTTTTACTTGCATTCCGTATTGCTGGGAAATGCTGTGCATCGATTCTCCAACTTTCACGATGTGCTCGTAATAGGGTTTTTCGGCTTTTTTCAGTTTCTTTTCCAGATAAACAATATCGCCCGGGCGCAACGGAAAATCTTCCGGCGCTTCGTTGTATTGAGCGATGCGCTTGACTTTGAAACCGATATCTTCCGCTATCCGGGCATAACTGTCGTTCGCTTCGGTCAGCAGGTAGAGCAGGCCGTGGTCTCGGTAAATGGAACGTCGCAACGGGGTTTCGACCGGCTTATCCTGCTGCCGGTGAAGGTCGTAGCGATACAGTTCGTAATCTTCGATTAATTTAATCAGTTTATTAGCGTAGGCTTTGTCGGTGGCGTATCCGCATTGTTGCAAGCCTTTGGCCCAGGCGCGGTAATCGGTCATATCCAACTGAAACAAGGCGGCATAGCGCGTCCGTTGTAAAAAAAGAGCATGGTCTTCGTAAGAATCTTCCGCTTTTTTGTAACTCCGGAAACAGTCGTTCGGCCCGTCGTCGGCGCGATATACCCGCTTTCCCGTCCAATCGGAATGACATTTAATTCCAAAATGATTGTTGGCTTTGAGAACTAAATCGCCTTTTCCCGCGCCTGACTCCAGCAAGCCCTGCGCCAGCGTAATACTGGCCGGAATGTGATGCTTAGTCATCTGCCGAACGGCTAAATCTTTGTAAATACGGACATACTCCACATAATCCGGATTTCGTTTTTGAGCCGGCAACAAGGCTGGCAGTAAAAAGAAAGCACAAAACGCGACGGCTGTACAAAGGTGTATTTTCATATTTGAAACGAATCGTTTATATTTGCATTAAAAATTATTCCATGGAAGAACTAAAAATTACTGCAAAGATACGCGTTTGTGATTACAACGAACTGAATTCTGTCGAAAAAAAATTAATTGATCGGGCGAAAGAAGCGGTTATGCGGGCTTACACGCCTTATTCTGGGTTTCAAGTAGGGGCAGCGGTGGGGTTGGCCAATCAGGAAATTATCGCCGGGAGCAATCAGGAAAACGTGGCCTTCCCGTCCGGATTATGCGCCGAGCGGACGGCGCTGTTCTATGCCAATTCCCGGTTTCCGGATACGGCGGTCGATGCCATTGCCGTGGCCGCCTATACCGATGGGGATTTTACGGACGATCCGGTTTCGCCCTGCGGCGCCTGCCGCCAAGTGATTCTGGAAACGCAAAACCGCTACCGACATCCGGTGCGAATGATTCTTTACGGTAAAAAAATGATTTACGTGATTGAACAGATTACCGACCTGTTGCCCTTGGCTTTTGGTACGTTTTAAATCGAAAGCCGGCGTCGGATGCCGGA
>JAITAH010000253.1 GCA_031284225.1 Dysgonamonadaceae bacterium
TGGAGGGAATTATCCGCATCGCCATCCGCCGCCATTCCAACTTGCTGCATATTACCACACGGCAGGAAATTCAGATACAAAACCTCTCCTTGTCCGAAATTGAAGCTATCCTGCACGAATTGCAGGCAATAGGGTTGAGTTCCAAGGGCGGCGGTGGGAATACGGTGCGCAATATTCTTGTGGCCGTCGATAGCGGCATTGGCAAACACGAGGTATTCGACCCTACGCCCTATGCGATGGCGCTTACTACCAAACTGATAGCCGAGAACGATTCGTTTACCTTGCCGCGAAAATTGAAAATCGCTTTTGCCAACAACGAAAATGAGACAGATTACGCAGCCGTAAACGATGTGGGATTAGTTGCCCGTATCCGCGGCGGTAAACGCGGTTTCAAGGTGTATATCGGCGGATCCGTCGCCTCGCATCCGACTGTGGGATGGGTTTTTTCCGAGTTTTTGCCTGAAGAAAACCTTTTTGCCCTGCTCAATGCCGTAAAGAAATTTTTCTCCGAACACGGCAACCGCAAAAACAAACACAAAGCCCGGCTGCGACACATTTTCTATAAATTAGGCGCGGAAGAAACATTGCGGATTTTAAACGAATATTACCAGGAATCGCTTTCGTTGCCGGTCAAAACGCCTTCGTTCGGGCATTCGACAAGCGCCGGAAATGCCGTTTCCGTCATCGTTCCCTTTGTTCTTGGCAATATTCCGCTCAACAATCGGGAATCAGTTGATAAATTGCTGGAATTATTGCAGTTCGTCGCCCGGTTCGGCGATGATACGCTTCGTTTTTCCACACAGCAAAACATTCATCTTCGCAACATCCCCGAAGAAGCATTGCCGGAATTACGCCGGTATATTGACGCCGATACGCCGCTTCTGGCCAACAACATTGTTTCCTGCACCGGCGCCGATACCTGCCGTTTGGGCATTTGCCTGTCGAAGGGGCTTGCGACGGCCATCCGGAAAGAGTTGTTGAAACTCCCCGGTGAAATATTAAATGAAGCGTCTCATTTGAGAATACATATTTCAGGCTGCCCCAATTCGTGCGGACAGCAGGTATGGGCCGACTTGGGCTTTTCGGGGAAAGTGATGCGTAACAGCCGCATCTACCCCGGCTATCAGGTGTATGCGGGGGCGGCCCGCGGCGCCAACCCGCAGTTGGCGGAAACGCTTGGGGACGTCAACGCAAAAGACGCTCCGGAATTTGTGTCGCAAATTATCGTAAATTATGTCGAATTGAAAGGACAATACGCTGATTTCCGCGAGTATATCCAATCCGCCGGCAAGGATTATATCAAGCAACTTTTAGCGCGATACAAAAACACGCCTTCGTTTGACGACGACAAGAATTATTATTTCGATTGGGGAGCTGAATCACTTTTCAGCATTGCCGAACGCGGGGTTGCCGAATGTTCAGCCGGATTGTTTGATATGATAGACCTCGATTTAAAATACATTAAGGAATACAGGAAACAGTTGGAAGAGGAGAGTGATCCTTTGAAAATAAACAGCTTATTGCGAAATACGGTCTATTCGGCTTCCCGGATGTTGCTGGTAACCCGCGGCGCCGAGCCGAAAACAACCGAAGACGTTTATTCTCTTTTCCTCACGCATTTTATCGACGCGGGAATTGTAGGCCAACAGTTTGCCGGCATCGTTCGTGCCGCGCGGGACTCCGGATATTACGATTTTGCAGCGCATAAATCCGAAATTGATACATTGGCGAATACCATTATCGAACTGTACCAAAACATGGACGATTCGTTGCAGTTCAAGAATACCAAGCCTGTTGAACAGGCGGTTGACGTTGTTGACAAACCGGCTGCGGACGAACGGAAATTCAAAGACTTACGCGGCGTTGCCTGCCCGATGAATTTTGTGCAAACGAAAATACTGTTGTCCTCTATGCCGGCGGGCGCATTACTTGAAATATGGCTCGACGACGGACAACCCATCAACAATGTTCCCGGTTCGGTACGCGGCGAAGGGCACGAAATACTGGAACAAACCTCAATAGAAGATTATTGGAAGGTAGTTATCCGGAAATGACGGCAATAAAAATCAGCCTTCGGAAATCAGAAACCTATATTAAAAAAGATCATAGATGAAACGGTTCAGACCATACCGGATTTCGCAGGAAATCCGCGATCAATACGCCGATGTGCAAGTTGAAATATCGGATTTTATTTATCCTTATTTTGTGACGGAAGGAGAAAACATAAAACAAGCAATTCCTTCTATGAAAGGCATTTACCGCTTTTCGACAGACCGGTTGCTCCGGGATATGGAAGAACTTACCGGGCTTGGTATCAACAAAGTGCTGCTGTTCGGCGTAATCAGCGATACAAGCAAAGATGAGCGGGGAAGCGCCGGCTTTTCGTCCGGCAATATCATCAGCCGGGCGGTAAAAGCCATCAAAGCCCGTTTTCCGCAAACGATTGTCTTTACGGATGTTTGCCTCTGCGAATACACCTCGCACGGACATTGCGGGTTGCTGCACAACCATGATGTGGACAACGATTCTACTTTGCCCCTGCTTGCGGAAATGGCTTACCGGCACGCGCTTGCGGGAGCCGATTTTGTGGCTCCCTCGGCCATGATGGACGGGCAGGTGGAAGCTATCCGGCAACGGCTTGACAAAGAGGACTTACCGGCAAAGATACTGGCCTATTCCGCCAAATACGCTTCGGCGTTTTACGGCCCGTTTCGCGACGCAGCCGGCTCCGCTCCGTCGTTCGGCGACCGGAAAACCTACCAAATGGATTTCCGCACAAAAAACCAGGGCCTGGAAGAAATTGCCGCCGACGTGGACGAAGGCGCCGACTGGATCATGGTAAAACCGGCCATGCCCTACCTCGATATGCTATATCGCGCTTCCCTCCAATTCCCCGGCTACCCGTTAGT
>JAITAH010000386.1 GCA_031284225.1 Dysgonamonadaceae bacterium
GGACACGAAAACTACGCATGGGATCGCTTTTATGCGTACGGAAGAAAAGCGAATGAAACCTTTGCCGGACATGGCGACATGATCAATTATACCGAAATCACTTCGCTAACCGGTTATCAGGACCGTTTGAGAATGGAATCCTATCTGACAAACGCAAAATATAATTACAAGGATAAATACTACGCCGATTTGTCGTATCGCAGGGACGCCTCCTCCCGTTTTTACAAAGAGAATCGTTGGGGGAACTTCTATGCGGCAGGCGCCGGTTGGGTTATTTCCGAAGAAAATTTTATGTCAGGATTAAAAGATAAAATAAACTTCCTAAAACTGCGTGCGGATTATGGGGAAGTGGGTAACGACAGAAGCGTGGGTTATTATGCTTCTATGGCTTTGTATGCCATGACGCAGAACGGCGGCCAATCCGCTTTATATAAATCCCAGTTAGACGCGACTGACATTAAATGGGAATCTGCGGTTACATCCGGCATAGGCATAGACGCCCGCTTGTTTAACCGTATCGAATTTTCGGCAGAATATTTCGACAAGCGTTCCAGAGATTTGCTTTTCGACGTGAATTTGCCTTTGTCGGCCGGTTCAACTACCTCAAGTGCGGCGGAAGCGACCGTTACCATGAATCTGGGTACTATTTCCAATCATGGGGTTGAGATCAGCGTGGCGGGCGATATTATCAGAAGCAAAGATTTCCGCTGGAATGTAGGCGTAAATCTTACTACATTGAAAAACACTATTCTTTCGTTACCTGAACAAAACCGCGAAAACGGGATTATCGACGGCACCAAGAAATATATGGAAGGACACGACCGTTACGCATTCTGGACCTATCAGTTTGCCGGTGTGGATCAAATGACGGGACGTTCGTTGTATAAGGTGGATACAGACAAATATACCTTGACCGAACCGACCGAGGAAGAAAAAGAGGCCGGTAAAGTCATTTTGCCCGACGCCGCCGAACGCGTCGCCATCAATGGGGAAACCTATGTCTATAAAACAACTTATGCTTTGCGCGACTGGTCGGGATCGGCTATCCCCGACTTTTTCGGAAGCATTACTACTGCGCTATCGTATAAAGATTTGACATTGAGCGCTATTCTTACTTATTCGGTAGGCGGTAAAATCATGGATTATAATTATCAAAGTTATATGTCGGCGACGGCCAATCCGAGTTCGTTGCACAAAGATTTGTTGAAATCGTGGAACGGCGTTCCGGAAGGAATAACGGAAACCTCGGCTAACCGCATTGATCCGAACGGAATTCCGGAACTCAATTTTTCCAGAAGCGCCGATAACAATACAACCTCCACGCGCTTTTTGCAAGATGCTTCGTATTTGATATTGAAAAATATCAATTTGAGTTATACATTGCCTTCCCGTTGGGTAAGCAAATTAGACTTGTCCCGGGTACGTTTGAATCTGACAGCAGAAAACCTGTTCACGCTGTCGTCTCTACAAGGAATGGATCCGCAACAAGGTTGGAGCGGTTTGCAATACAATTATCTGCCTACCGCCCGGATTATTTCAATGGGCATTAATGTTCAATTTTAAAATCAGAAAACAATGAAAAAGATATTTGGTATTTTATGTCTATTCGTGCTGTCGCTCTCGTTAGCAGGCTGCTCAGATGAATATTTCGATGCTGTGCCAACGGCTTCAACCGCTACTCCTCTCGTCTTTGAAACCACGGAAAATGCAGCCATGGCCATCAACGGGATCTGTAAAACAATGTCTCGCCAGTATTTAAGTTCACAGGGAATGAACGGCGAAGGAACCATCAAAATGTATTACGGTAATTATCCGGGCAATCACTTTATGGTAAATCTTCCGGGTTGGGCGCCGCTGATTATTCCAGACGCTTATCACACCAGCGCTACAAGTACATATACCTACTATCCATGGTATTATTATTATCGTTTGGTCGGCGACGGAAACACGATCATTTTCAGTATCGACAATGCCGCCGGTCCGGAAGCCGAAAAGCAATTTATCAAAGCGCAGGCGCTTACCTTCAGGGCATACGCCTTTATGATGATGGCGCAATTATACGGCTACCGCTGGTCGGATTCCAACAACGGAAGTACTTCGGGTTTGGTGTTGCGCCTCGAACCGACTACCGATCCGATGCCGCTGTCCACATTAGCGGAAACTTATGAACGGATTTACAAAGATTTGGATGAAGCTATTGATCTTTACACCCAAAGCAAGATCAAGCGCGACCCGGAACAGAACTGGTTGCCCGATATTAATGTGGCTTACGCTACTTATGCCCGTGCCGCTATTAATAAACAGGATTACGGCAAAGCTGCCGAAATGGCGGTAAAAGCACGCGAAGGTTATCCTTTGATGACAGTTGACGAGTATAAGGCCGGCTTTTTTGACGTCAATCGCGAATGGATTTGGAGCAGCGTAGGAAAAGAAGACGAAACGCTCTATTATTATTCCTATCATGCTTATATCGCTTACAACTCCAATGCAGGGGCGGTACGTACCACTCCCAAGTGTATGTCGAAAGATTTGTACGAAACCATCTCGCTCACCGATATCCGGAAAGAATTGTTTCTGGATCCGATGGCGATTGGCGCAAACGGTGAAAAATCGTACAGCAAAACAACCGGACAGGCCGTATCCAGCGGTACGGACAAGGCTTATGGCGATGCACTGATCGCTTATGCTCGAAGTAAGTATCCCGGGTTGGAACAGCCGCCCGTAACGAGTGTCGCTTCCATATTTGCCTACATGCAATTCAAGATTGCGAACCGGACCGATCCGGGAGTAGGCGATTTGAATCACTTCCGTTCGTCGGAAATGTATCTGATCGAGGCGGAAGCGCAATACAAGCTGAATCAACAGGAAAAAGCGCAACAGTTATTGGTGCAACTGATCCGAGACAGTGGTCGCGATCCGAATTACAACTGTAATTTAACCGGCGACGCTCTGTTTACCGAAATCAAGCGCATCGCTCAAATCGAATTATGGGGCGAAGGCTTGGACTGGTTCATGATGAAACGTTGGGGAGATACGGTCATTCACAAACATTTTAATGAAGGAGGAAATTTCCCGACAAGTTGCGACGGTACGGTTCCGCCCGACAGGGGTAATAAATGGACTTGGGTAATTCCCAACCGCGAAAAAGACTACAATCCGCTGATTGTTCAATAAACGGATTAGTAGCGAGATAAAAAAAGCAGGACGAAACCCATCGCCCTGCTTTTTTT
>JAITAH010000062.1 GCA_031284225.1 Dysgonamonadaceae bacterium
TTAAATTGCTCATCTTTTTTTGTCGCTTTTTGCCGAGATTGTGTGTGTCGTTGTAGGTAAATCATCAACTTTTAACGATTTACGCAGACAAAGTAAAATGTTTTTTTTGAATTATGCAAGTGATTCTGCAAAAAAAAAATTATTCTTGCATTTCTTTCACCGGATTCACCAAATAGAGGCGTTCGGTAGCCCGCGTAAACGCCGTGTAAAGCCAGCGGTAAAAATCCATGCCCAAATATTCTTCGGGAACGTAAGAGAGGTCTAAAAACACATTTTTCCACTGTCCGCCCTGGGCTTTGTGGCAAGTAAGGGCGTAGGCGTATTTCACTTGCACAACATTATAATAGGGGTCGGTTTTCAACTTCCCGAAGCGTTCTTTCTTTGTGGGAACATCGGCGTAATCTTCCCAAACAGCCTGGAAGAGCTTTTCGCTCAAGTCTTTCGAGAGCGCAGGCGCATCGGAGTTCAGTGTTTCAAGCAGGATTTTCAAATCTATTTCCGTGTCGTAATCCGGAAATCGGGCCGTTACGTCGCAGAAATGGAAGCCGTAGAGTTCCTGCGTTTTGCGAACGCGGCGGATTTCCATTCTGTCGCCGTTGGCAACAAAATCCATGGCGGGCGACTGTTCCGCCCAGAAATAATTATTTTTGGCGGCCAACAACCAATCGCCGGACGAGAGTTGTTCTTCCCGCCAGAGTATCCGGCTGCGGATACCGTTGTTGAAGCGATTGGCTTGTTTGTTGCTACGTGCAATCACAATGGTTTCCTCTATCCCGTCGCGTTGATAGCAGGTTTCGATGGTTTCCGCCAGTTCGTCGCCCCGAATGATTCGGATATCCGAATATGGACGGAGTTGAATTTTCGGGAAAGCCCCGACTTTATCCGTTTCGATGGCATTGCGCAAACGGGTGGCGTTCATCAGGATACCGGATTGTTCGGCTTGTCGGACGACTTGCTTCAGCGTAACGCTTCGAACGTCCAGACCGTATCCCTGCAAGACGGTTACATCCAAAGCCGGACTTTCCGGTTGCGAAACGGGCGGCAACTGGGCCGTGTCGCCCAGCAAAATCAGCCGGCAGCCCTGGCCGCTGTAAACATAGCGAATCAGGTCGTCCAGCAGGCGGCCGCCGCCAAACGAGAAGGAATCCAAACCGTCATTGGAAATCATGGAAGCCTCATCCACAATGAACAGCGTGTGTCGGTGCAGATTGTCCGCCAAAACAAATCCGGCCGGCTCGTTGGAAAACGTTTTTTGCCGGTAGATCTTTTTATGAATCGTAAAAGCGGCTTGACCCGCGTAGGCCGCAAAAACTTTGGCGGCGCGACCGGTCGGCGCCAGAAGCGTCGCCTTTTGTTTCAGGTCGTTCATCGTTTTTACCAAAGCGCCAATCAGGGACGATTTCCCTGTGCCGGCATAGCCTTTCAGTACGAACGCCGATTGCGGATAGCGGTCGAACAAAAACTCATTCAGCCGGCTCAACGCCGCTTCTTGCCCGGAAGTTGGAGGGAAAGGGAAATTCTTTTTTATTTGTTCTAAAAAAAAAGCGTCAATCATCGGGCAAAGTTAAAATATATTTTCTGTATTTCTTTTATAAATCCTGGAGATAAAAGAGGAAAGACGTCTTTCTGTCTTTTTTAATCCATTTCTTTCTTCTTTTGTCTTTTGTCTTTTATCTATTTTTCCGTTTGCGTATTATAATTGAGAATTTTATGCTAACTTTGCGGCATGAAAAAAGAACACATTATCAGACGGATTCTCCGGACGCTTTTATTGCTGGTCGTTCTGGGGCTTGCTTATATGTGTTATTTGAGCGTTTTTGCCCATGGAAATACGACTCCCTGAACATATCGACACAACTTGCCCCGATCGGTATGCACTGATTATCAACGTGTATCCGGAGCGATTTTCTTTTTCCCTCTATCCTCCGGAGCATCCGGAAGATCATTTTTATTACTGTTTTCCGTCCGGGAAAGCGGCCGCTTTTTCCCAATTCAGGGAAGCGTTCTTCGACAATGCTTTTTTCACGTATCCTTTCCGGAAAGTTCGTATTGTGAACCATTCGCCGGTATATACTTTCGTTCCCAACTGGTTGTTTGAGGAAAAAGACAAAGAAACCTATTTGCAATTTTCATTCACTTCGCCGCATGGAAAAATATTGCATCAAACGTTGTCGAATCCGAATATAACGATTTTGCATACCTTGCCGGAAGATATTTATGGATTTCTTCAACGCTCGTTTCCGGAGGCTTCCGTGGCGCACCACACTTCGGCGCTGATTGCCTGGTGCCAGGAAAAAGGACAATGCCTCAATGCCAATCGGATGTTTATTTTCCGAACGCCGTCGGGGATGGATGTTCTCTGTTTTTCCCGTCAACAATTGCTGCTTAGCAATTATTTTCAATGCGAATCGGTAGAAGACGCGATTTATTATGCGTTATATGTTTATAAGCAATTGAAATTTAGCCAATTACAAGACTTTGTCCATTTATCGGAAGCCGAAGAAAAGTTGCGGGAAACATTAAGTAAATACATACAAAACGTTATGCCTTGTGAGAATAATCAGTGGGAAATACAAGAGTCGGCGGTTTGATGTGCCGCATTCGTTCCAAGCGCGGCCTACCACCGATTTTGCCAAAGAGAATCTGTTCAACGTATTATCCAACAAGATCTGTTGGGAAGACACGGTTGCCCTCGACTTGTTTTCAGGCACCGGCAGCATCGGTTTTGAACTGCTATCGCGCGGATGCCGGGAAGTGGTTTGCGTAGAAAAAGAGGCGGCTCACTACGCTTTTATCCGGAAAATAAAAATCGAATTAAAGGACGATCAGTTGTTTCCGGTCAAAAAGGACGTCTTCCTGTTTATTGAAAGTTGCAACCGCTCGTTCGATCTGGTTTTTGCCGATCCGCCCTACGCATTGCCGGCGTTGAAGCGGATTCCGGAACTGATTTTCAAACATCGTTTGATAAATCCCGGCGGTTTACTGGTATTGGAACACCCAAAAGAGTACGATTTTTCAGGTTTTCCGGGATTCGAACAGCGTCGGAGTTACGGATCGGTGAATTTCAGTATTATTTATCAGGGATAAAGAGGATTGAGTACTTAAAAACTTTTTACGTGTTTTTTGTTGTCGCGAATATACATGCTACTACTTTGTCAAATAATTGGATCCGACTACCCGTTTTGAAGCGCCCATCCGTCGCGTCTGCGAACAAACCGGTCGCAAAGTAGTCGTTGGGGTGGACGAATACGATAAGCCTTTGTTGGGAACCTTGAACGAAATGAACTCGACTACAAAGAAACGCTGGCCAAAATGCAAGATACCGCCGAAGAAACCTTGAAAAAAATCGACGCCAAAGATTATTTAATCCCTTATACCTTCGACGGCCGAAAAACAGTGAAAATCGGCGCAGAATTTAGCGAAAAAGAACGCGGACTGAAACGATGAAAAAAACAACTTAAAGTCCCATGAAAACACGGATGACGTAAACAAACGCTCTGCGAATAAATTAGCGGAAACGCCTTAAAATCCGTTTTTTCAGGGGGTGAAAACAGCATCCCGTTTGCTTCACAACGATTTATTTGCTACTTTTGCCGAATAATTATATACGCTCAAGAAATATGAGTCTTTTCAACTTTCTCACAAAAGATAAAAAAGAAAATTTGGATAAAGGTTTGTCAAAAACCAAGGAAAATGTATTTGATAAAATCGCCCGCGCAGTTGCCGGTAAATCGAAAGTCGATGAAGACGTTCTCGACAACCTCGAAGAAGTCTTGGTTACGTCCGACGTGGGCGTTGAAACGACTTTGAAAGTTATTCAACGTATCGAAAAGCGGATTGCCAGAGACAAATACCTTAATACTCAGGAGCTGACTTCT